>JAKAZN010000085.1 GCA_021815835.1 Pseudomonadota bacterium | reverse complement strand
GATCGCGCTCGGGCTTTGGGCAATCGGCGTGCCTTCGCCCGTGCTGTGGGGCACGCTCGCGATGCTGATGCGCTTCGTGCCCTATATCGGCACGCCGCTCGCGGCCTTGCTGCCGATCGCGCTGGCGATCGCGGTGGCGCCGGGCTGGGGCATGGCGCTGTTCACCGTGGCGCTGTTCGGCGGGCTGGAATTGCTGACCTCGCAGGCGATCGAACCGTTCCTGTATGGCAACAGGACCGGGCTGTCGCCGTTCGCGGTGGTGGTGGCGGCGGTGTTCTGGACCTGGGCCTGGGGGCCGATCGGGCTGCTGCTGTCTACGCCACTGACGGTCTGCCTGGTGGTGTTGGGGCGGACGGTGAAGCCGCTGGAATTTCTCGACGTGCTGCTGGGCAACCGCCCGCCGCTGTCGGCGGCGGAGTTCTTCTACCAGCGCCTGCTCGCGGGCGATCCGGACGAGCTCGAGGATCACGCCGAGGGCTTGCTGCGCGATGTTACGCTCTCGGTCTATTACGGCGAAGTGGCGATTCCGGGATTGCAACGCGCCACCGCCGATGCCGCGCGCGGCGTGCTGCGCCCGGAGCGGCTGGCGCGCATGGGAGCCGCGGTCGCGGCCCTGGTACGCGAGCTCGACGCTCATCCGGAGGCGGCGCCGCCGGCCGAGATGGAAGCCGGGCCGGTCGTGCTTTGCGTGGCCGGGCGGGGACCGCTCGACGCGACGGCGACGGCGATGACGGCGCAATTGTTGCGGGGGGCGGGGCTGCAGCCGCGGGTGCTGGCCCACGCGGCCGTGTCGCGCGGCCAGGCGGAGGCGCTGGAAGGGGCGGGGATCGGCGTCGTCGCGCTGTGCTACCTCGATCCCGCGGTGCCCGTGGCGCATCTGCGCTTCGTGCTGCGTCGGCTGCGCCAGCGCCTGCCGGGGCGGCCGATCGTGTTCGGGCTTGCCGGGCCGATGGATGCGACGCCAGCGGGGGTGACGCCCCGGGGTGCCATGCCGGGGGGCACAACAATCGAAGCCGATCGGGTTTGCGCGGACCTGCCGGCGCTGGTGGAAGCCTGCCGCGCGCTCGCCGCGGCCGCTTCCCCGGCGGCGATCCGCGCGGCAGAGTAGGGCGCCGAAACCGGAGGGAGATGTTCGCCATGGCCAACAAGGTCATCATCAGCTGCGCCGTGACGGGCGCGATCCACACCCCCAGCATGTCGGACTACCTGCCGATCACGCCCGAGGAGATCGCGCGGTCTTCCATCGAGGCGGCCGAGGCGGGGGCGGCGATCATCCATCTGCACGCGCGCGATCCGCTGACGGGCGAACCGACGCCCGACCCGGCGGTGTTCATGCGCTTCCTGCCGGTCATCAAGCAGAGCACCGACGCGGTGGTGAACATCACCACCGGCGGCGGGCTGAACATGACCCTGGATGACCGGTTGGCCGCGCCGCTGATCGCCAAGCCCGAAATGTGCAGCCTCAACATGGGCAGCATGAACTTCAATATCTCGGGCGCCGGGGCGCGGGTGAAGCACTGGAAGCACGACTGGGAACAGCCCTATCTGGCGCGGACCGATAATTTCATCTTCCGCAATACCTTCAAGGACGTGGAGGGGATCGTCGAGCGCCTGGGCAAGGGCCACGGCACGCGCTTCGAGTTCGAGTGCTACGATGTGGGCCATCTGTACAATCTTGCGCATTGCCTGGATCGCAAGATCGTCGAACCGCCCCTGTTCGTGCAGACGATCTTCGGGATCCTGGGCGGGATCGGCGCCGAGCCGCGGAATCTCCTGTTCATGAAGGAGACGGCGGACCGGCTGTTCGGGGATGCCTATGTCTGGTCCACCCTGGCGGCGGGGCGGCACCAGATGGCGTTCACGACCATGGCCGGGATCAACGGCGGGCATGTGCGGGTGGGGTTGGAGGACAGTCTTTACATCGGCAAGGGGCAACTCGCGCAGTCGAATGCGGAACAGGTGGCGAAGATCCGCCGCATCCTGGAGGAGCTGAGCCTCGATATCGCGACGCCGGCCGAGGCGCGGGCGATGCTGTCGCTGAAGGGCGGCGATCGCGTCGGATTCTGAGGGCTCATCCCTCCCTCTCCCCCGGATTGGGGGAGAGGGCCGGGGTGAGGGGCGTGCCTACGCGCTCGCCGCGACCGGCGTCAGGTCCGGCAGGTGCACCGGCTCGCGCACCACGATCAGATAGACGAAGGCCGACAGAACCGAAACGACCGCCGCCAGGATCAGTGCCGGCACGAAGGAATTCGTCGCCTGCACGATGAACCCGGTCAGCATCGGCGCCAGCGCGCCGCCGAGGAAGCCGCCGAAATTCTGCATCGAGCCCAGCGAGGCCACGCCCTTCGACGGCGCGGCCACCACCGCGAGCGCCCAGATGGTGGCGCCGGCCAGATTGCCCGCGAACAGCGCCACCGAGATCGCCGCGATCGCCGCCGTGTTGGACGGGATGAGCGCGGCGAAGATCGTGCAGCCCGCGGCGCCGATCATGCCGGTGATGATCGGCAGCTTGCGGCTGTTCACCGGGGAGAACCCGGCGCGCACCAGCTTGTCGGCGAGCCAGCCGCCGAACAGGCTGCCCACGATGCCGAACACGTACGGGATGGCGGCGAGCCAGCCGGTGTGCGGAATGCTGACATGGCGCTGGATCTCCAGATATCCCGGCAGCCAGGCGGCATACAGCCAGATCATGTAGCCGTTGCCGAAATTGCCGAAGATCATGCCCCAGGTGGTGCGGTATCCGAACAGGGAGCGCCACTCGGCGAAGGTGACCCGCTTGCCGTGGGTATGGTCCTCGCCGTCATCGAGGTAGTGCTGTTCCGCGGCCGTCAGGTTGTAGCTGTCGGGATCGCGATAGGTTGCCCACCAGATCCCGCCGATGGCGATGCCGAACACGCCGATGATGATGAACATCGACCGCCACCCGAAATCGAGCATCAGGAACGTCAGCAGCGGCGGCGCGATGGCGGGGCCCACGGTGGAGGCGGAGTTGAAGATGCCGGTCGGCGTGCCGCGGTCGCGCACGTTGAACCAGGTGCGCACCACCTTGGCGTCCAGCGGGAATTGCGGCGCCTCGCCGATGCCCAGCAGCACCCGGGTCCAGGCGAACTGGCCCATGGAGGTGACGAATCCGGCAAACACCTGCGCGAGCGACCAAACGACCGCGCCGAGGCCGAGCAGCAGCCGCGGCCCCACGCGATCGATCGCAAAGCCGACCGGAAGCTGGGCAAAACAATAGGTCCACAGGAACACCGAGAGCAGCACGCCCATCTCGGCGATGGACAGGTGCAGGTCCTGGCGGATCAGGGGGTTGGCGATGGCGAGCGCCACGCGGTCGATATAGTTCACCGCGCCGGTAAGCAGCAGCATGCCCACCGCGACGCGCTGGATGGATCGCAGCCGTGGGGAGGCGACAAGGTCGCTCATGGACGTTTTTCCTCCGTCTCGGACCGTTGCCGGTCCAGGGATCGGAAGGCTCGCATGGGGCGCGGCGGCGGTAATCCGCCGCGCGCGCAACCCTGCCCCGCGTCAGTCGGCCAACGCGGCGCGAATCGCGTCCAGCGCCAGCGCGATGCCGTCGCGGTCCACATCCAGATGGGTGCAGGCGCGCACCCGGTAGCGCCCCATGGTGGAAAGCTGCACGCCCGCGCGGCGGGCGCGCGCGGCCAGTTCGGCGGCGGTGATGCCGGAGGCGGTGGTATCGAAGAACACCAGATTGGTCTCCGGCGCCTCGACCGCGATCCCCGGCAGTTGCGCGAGCCCGCGCGCCAGCGCGGCGGCGTTGGCGTGATCCTCGGCCAGCCGCGCGACATTGTGATCGAGCGCATAGAGGCACGCCGCGGCGCAGATCCCCGCCTGGCGCATCGAACCCCCGAGCCGCTGCTTCCACAGCCACGCCGCGTCGATGAAATCGGCGGTGCCGCACAACACCGCGCCCAGGGGCGCGCCGAGGCCCTTGGTGAAATCCAGCCAGACCGTATCGCAGCCCGCGGCCATCTCGGCGGCCGGGACGCCGGCGGCCACCACCGCGTTCATCAGCCGCGCGCCGTCCATGTGGACCGCCATGCCGCCCTCGTGCGCTGCCTCGCAGACCGCGGCCAGCCGATCGAGCGGCCAGACCGAGCCGCCGCCGAGATTGGCGGTCTGCTCGATCTCCACCAGGGTCTGCGGCGGCGCGTGGCGGCGGCGCTCGCGGAAGGCGGCGCGCAACGTGTCCACATCGAACTGGCCGCGCGCGCCGGCGAGGCCGAGCACGGACACGCCCGCCAGCGCGCCGGGCGCGCCGCCTTCGGCCGCGACGATATGCGCGGTCTCGTGCGCGATCACCTCGTCGCCGTGGCGGCAATGGGTCAGGATGGCGATCTCGTTGCACATCGTTCCGGACGGCAGGAACACCGCCGCCTCCTTGCCGAGCAACGCGGCCATGCGGTCGCACAGCGCATGCACGGTGGGATCGTCGCCGTGCTGCTCGTCGCCGAGTGGCGCGTCCATCATCGCCTGCTTCATCGCCGCCGACGGTTTCGTCTGCGTATCCGAATAGAGATTGGCGCGGACCTGGGGCGCGAGCGGATCCGGGCGGGTCGGGGTATTGCGCATGGCGTGCTCCGGCGGGGCTTGGATCAGGTGTCGGGCGTGGCGGCGGCGGGGATGCATGCCGCGGGGGCGGGGTTCGCGGGACCATAGACCTGCGCCGCGCGGCGGAGGAAGGCGCCGACCATCCGGCGCACCGCCTCGTTGAACACCACGCCGATCGCGGCTTGCAGCAGGCGCGAGCGGAACTCGAAATCGACGAAGAAATCGACCTCGGTGCCTGCGGGAACGGCGGCGAACACCCATTGGTTGTTCAGATAGCGGAACGGGCCGTTCTCGTATGTCACTTTCACCCGGTGCGGGCGATCGAGACTCACGCGGCTGGCGAAGCTCTCGCGGAACGGGCCGAAGCCGATCGTCAGGTCGGCGCGCAGCTCGCCCGGCGTGCGCGAGCGGATCCGCGCACCCACGCACCAGGGCAGGAATTCGGGGTAGCGCCCGACATCGGCCACCAGGTCGAACAACTGCTCGGGCCGGTAGGGGACGACCTGGCGTTCGGCATGGGTGGGCATCGGCGGCTCAGGCGCGGGCGCGGGCGGCGCGCAAGGCCGCGAAATCGGCATCCGCGTGATAGGAGCTGCGGGTGAGCGGCGTTGCGGAGACCAGCAGGAAGCCGCGCGCGCGGGCCAGCGCCGCGTATTCGGCGAATTCCTCCGGGGTGACGAAACGATCCACCGCGGCGTGCTTCACGCTGGGTTGGAGGTACTGCCCGATGGTCAGGAAATCCACCTCGGCCACGCGCAGATCGTCCATCACCTGCAGGATCTCGGCGCGGGTTTCGCCCAGCCCCACCATCAGGCCGGATTTGGTGAATACGCCCGGCGCCAGGGTCTTCATCCGATCGAGCAGGCGCAGCGACTGGTAGTAGCGCGCACCGGGGCGGATGGAGGGATAGAGCCGGGGGATCGTTTCCAGGTTATGGTTGAACACGTCGGGGCGGGCGGCGGCGACGATCTCGGCGGCTCCCGGCTTGCGCAGGAAATCCGGTGTCAGCACCTCGATCGTCGTGCCGGGGGCAGCTTCGCGCAAGGCCGCGATCACGGCGGCGAAATGGGTCGCGCCGCCGTCCTGCAGATCGTCGCGATCGACGGAGGTGATGACCACGTGGCGCAGGCCGAGCCTGGCCACCGCGTCGGCCACCCGGGCCGGTTCATCGGCATCGACGGCGCCGGGCAGGCCGGTCGCGACATTGCAGAAAGCACAGGCGCGGGTGCAGGTCTCGCCCAGGATCATCATGGTCGCGTGGCGCTGGCTCCAGCACTCGCCGACGTTGGGGCAGGAGGCTTCCTCGCAGACCGTGGTCAGGCGATGGGCGCGCAGCAAGGCGCGGGTCTCGTGGTAGACCGGGTGCGTCGGCGCCTTGACCCGGATCCACGCCGGCTTGCGCTGGATCGGCTGGTCGGGCCGATGGAGCTTCTCCGGGTGGCGCGGGGGGGCGCGGTGGTCGATCTCGATGCGGGTGGACATGGCGGGCTACAAGTGGCGGCGGGGCCGGCAGCGGTCAAGCGGGGCGTCTGGCGGGCGCGGATCAGATCCGCCCACCATCGACCGGAAACAGGCCGCTGGTGACCATCCGGCTGTCGTCGGCGGCGAGCCACAGCACCATGCGCGCGATGTCGGCGGGCACCAGCTTGCGGTTCAGGCACTGGTTGCGCAGCAGATTGGCCTCGCCCTCCGGCGTCAGCCACAGCGCGATCTGGCGTTCGGTCATGATCCAGCCGGGGATCACGCAATTGACGCGGATATTATCGGGCGCAAGGTCGCGGGCCATGCCCCGCGTCAGGCCCTCCACCCCGGCCTTGGCGGTGGTGTAGGCGGGCATGCCGCCTTGGCTCGCGTGCCAGCTTACCGAGCCGAAATTGACGATGGAGCCGCCGCCGGCCGCCTTCATCATCGGCGCCACCGCCTGAATGGCGAAGAACTGGTGACGCAGATTGACCGCCTGGCGTTCGTCCCAGAACTCGGGCGTCACGTCTTCCCATTTGTGGCGCTGGTCGTTGGCGGCGTTGTTGACCAGGACCGTGATCGGGCCGAGCTGCCGCGCGGCCGCGGCGATCGCTTCGCGCAAGGCGGCGATGTCGGTGAGGTCGCAGGGCAGAAAGAGCGGCGCCGGATGGCCGGCCGCGGCGATGCGGGCGATCAGCGCGGCGGCCGGCTCGTCGGCGATGTCGAGGAAGGCCACGCGCGCGCCCTGGGCGGCGAAGGCTTCGACCTCGGCCGCGCCGATGCCGGACGCGCCGCCGGTCAGAAGCACCGCGCGGTCGCGCAGGCTGGGATAGATCGCGTCGGTCATGGGGAGTCTTCCGTGGAGGTTATGTTCCGGTCTCGCAACGCGGTCATGGCCGCGTCGATGATGGCCAGGGGCGGCGGGGCGATGGACAGGACGATGGGATTCTCCGCGACGCCCGGTTCCTCGAGCGTGGCGAACTGGCTCGCGAGCAGGCCCGGGGGCATGAAATGGCCGGTGCGCGCGGCAAGCCGGGCGGCGATCAGTTCCTGCGTGCCTTGCAGGTAGATCAGCACCATTTCGGCGCGCGCGCCGATCAGCACCGCGCGATAGGCGCGCTTCAGCGCCGAGCAGGCAAGAACGGCGCTGCGACCGG
>JAKAZN010000084.1 GCA_021815835.1 Pseudomonadota bacterium | reverse complement strand
GAACCGGGCGCGGTCCGCCACCGTGGCGTCGTCGTGGCTCGCCATCGGAATCCCTGCCCGCCGGGCGGCGGCGGCGAGCCGCGCCTGGGCGGGCGGCACCTCCGCGTCCCGTCCGGTCACGCGGGCGGCGACGGCGCGGAAGGCGTCCGGAGTCACGCCCGCGCGCTCGGTGTATTTCGCCGCCGCGGCGGCATCGTCGAGGCGCGCGAGGATCGCCGGGGTGTGGTCGTTGAAGGCCAGCAGATGCACGCGCCCGGCGTCGATATCCGCCTCGGCTTCGTCCACCGCATCCAGGTTGAACGCCTCCCAGCGCAGATGGACGCGCAGGTCGCAGGCGCCGCGACGCGCCGCCAGCGCCGCGAGCAGCGCCCGCCAGGACCCGATCCCGCGCAGCCCGGGTTCCCAGGACAGGGTGATGCCGAGGAAGGCGGTGGTGATGCCGTTCGCCAGCAACTGGGCCTCGGTATCGGCGATCGCGACCGGGGCGGGGAAATCGACGCCGGGGCGGGGCTGCATCTGGCGTTCATGCGCGTCGCCGTGCAGATCGACGATGCCGGGCAGCACCCACAGGCCGGTGGCGTCGAAACGCCGCCCCGAGCCGGCGTGGTCCAGCGCGCCGATCGCGCCATCCGCCAACGACAATGCCGCCGGGCGGAGGCCGGCGCCGGGGATCAGCACCGCGCCGCCGGTGAGGGACCAGTCTAGCATTCCCGGACCTTTCAGGGTTCGAACACCAATTGCACGCGCGGCGTCGGGTAGCGCGCCAGGCCGAATTCCACCACCCGGCCGGCCGCATCGACATTCACGTTCTCGGCGACGAGCAGCGGACGGGAGCGGGGGATGCGGAGCAGCGCCGCTTCCTCGGCCGTGGGTGGGCGCGCGGTCACGCGCGAGACCTGGCGGCGGTAGTCGGCGATCCCGATCGCCGCCAGCGCCGCGGAGATGCCGGGCTGATCGCGGAGCGCGTCCAGCAACCCGGCGCCGAGCGCGGCCGGGAAATGATGTGTGGTCAGGCTGACGGGCCGTCCGTCCGCCAGGCCAAGGCGCTCCAGCAGGATCACCGGGCTGCCCTCCGCCACGTCGAGGCCGCGCGCCACGGACGCCTCGGCGCGAATTTCGATCAGGCGCAGCACCTGCCCGCCCGGCTCGCGGTTATGCCGGCGGATCCACTCGGAAAACCGAGTGCGCGGGCCGATCGCGTAGTCCAGCACGTCCTCGGCCACGAAACTGCCGCGGCCCTGGGCGATCTGGATCAGCCCCTCGCGGGCGAGCGCGCCCAGCCCCTGGCGCACGGTGTGGCGATTGACGGCGAAGCGCGCGGCGAGCGCCGCCTCCGATGGCAGCCGACCGCCCGGGGGCGGCGTGCCGGCGGCAATCTCGGCGCGCAGGGTGGTGGCGATTTGCTGCCAGATCGTATCGCGGTCCTTGGCGTGCGGCTTCGGCGCGCGGGCGGGCATCGCGGGTCAGCAGCCGGAATCCCTTGGGGCGGGAATCCAGTTATACAAGGCCAGCCCGCCATCCACCGCGACGGTCGTGCCGGTGACGTAGCGGCCGAATCGTTCCGACAGCAGCGCCATCGCCATGGCCGCGACATCCTCGGGCGTGCCAGTGCGGCCGAGCGGGATCATTCGCTCCAGCGCCGTGACATCCGCTGCGAACCCGCCGCCCGGGATCGCGCCCGGTGCGATCGCGTTCACCCGGATGCCGTGCGGGCCGAGCGCGCGGGCGAGCTCCTTCACCAGCATCGTCTCGCCCGCCTTGGCGGCGGAATAATGCGGCAGGTTGCGGGGGGTTTCCGCATGCAGCGAGGTCACGAACAGCATCCGCCCGCGCACGCCGCGCGCGATCATGTGCGCCGCCGCCGCGCGGCCCAGCACGAAACCGGCACGGAGATTGGTGGTGAGCATCGCGTCCCACTCGGCCTCGGTCACCGCCAGGATCGTTTGCGATTCCGGGCGGCGCGGGGAGGCGCTGTGCACCAGCAGCGAAAGCGTGCCGAGCGCTGCAATCGCGGCCTCGAACAGCGGCGCGGCGGCGTCCGGGCGGGAAAGGTCGGCGGCCAGGAACGCGGCGCCGAGTTCGGCCGCCACCGCGCCGCCGCGCTCGGGGTCGATGTCGGACAGCGCGAGCCGGACGCCTTCGGCGGCGAGCGCGCGGGCGATGCCGCGGCCGATGCCGGAGGCGGCGCCGGTCACCAGCGCGGTCTCGCCGGCGAGCAGGGGGTCAGCCATGCGGGATCTCCTGGGTCGGGCGGCGCGTGACGACAAGTTTCGGGGCAAAGCTCTGCACGACCTGGCCGTCCTGGTTCACGGTGAGGCAGCGCACCCGCACCATGCCGCGATCGGGGCGGGAGCGGGAGGGGATGATTTCCAGCACCTCGCAGGTGACGTGCAGTGTGTCGCCGGGGCGCACCGGGCGTTCCCAGGCCAGTTCGCCGCCCGAGCCGATGATGCCGCCGGCAAAGGGCGGGCCGGAGCCGACCAGCAGGCGCATGGTCATCGCCGCGGTGTGCCAGCCGCTGGCGGCGAGGCCGCCGAACAAGGTGACGCGGGCGGCCGCGTCGTCCAGGTGGAAGGGCTGCGGGTCCCACTGGGCGGCGAAGGCCGTGATCGCCGCGGCATCGACGGGCATCGTGGCGGTGACGAAGCGTTGGCCGACCGTAAGGTCTTCGAGGAACAGGGGGGGCGCCGTGGCCCGCCCCGGTCGAAGCCCGCCGCTCATGGCGGGCCCGATCCGCCCATCCGCGCGGGGCATTCCGGACATGGAGGGCGGGTCATCAGGCGGCCCGAACGGTGGGGCGCGGCAAGGCGACCGTATCGACCGTGGTGAGGTCGAAGCGGGCGGCGGCGTGGTCGAGATCGAGTCCCACGACCTCTCCGGCGGCGTCGAGGTCGAGAATGAGGCCGGGGGCGACCTCCCGCGCCTCGGTGCCGGGCTGCGGCCTCAGTTCGATGTAGAGGCTATCCGTCTCCGGATAGTCATGGATCTTCATGGCGGAGCCTCGCGGTAGCCTCGGTCGAAGAAGGCGTTGTGGACGGTTTCGCCGTCCTCCAGGGTGATAATCCGGAGCACCCGTTCCTGGCCGTCGCGTGGGTCGATGACCCGGCCCCAGAAGCGCCGGCCCCAGAAGCGGATGCGTCCGTCGGGCTGAACGTCGCGGCGGAGCGGGGCCGCCAGGACGGAAGTGGCCCGATCCGCCACGAGCCCAATCCGCCACGATATAGGGTCACTTGCGTAGCACTTGTTCGCGGAAATAGGCAGTGGTCTTCATGCGGCGGCGGGCCGGGTGGAGAGCATCATGATCCCGCATCCTCACCCATCGGCCGGGCGCCCGCAATATCGGCGTCCGACACGAGTGGTCCGGCGCGGCTGCGACTCGCTCGCATCGTTCCGCCCGTGACTTGACGCCCGCCCGCCCGCCCGCACATACGGCCCCATGCGCAACTTCTCCGACCTCACCGAACGCGAAGTCCTCGCCCTGGCGATCGCCAACGAGGAGGAAGACGCCCGCATCTACGCCGACATCGCCGAGGGCCTGCGCGAGACCTACCCCGCCTCGGCGCGCGTCTTCTCCGAGATGCTGGCCGAGGAAGGCGAGCACCGCCGCCGCCTGATCGAGCTCTACCGGCAGAAATTCGGCGAGCACATCCCGCTGATCCGCCGCCAGGACGTGCGCGGCTTCCTGAGCCACAAGCCGATCTGGCAGACCCGCCCGCTCGGTCTCGACGCCGTGCGCGCGCTGGCGGAGAGCATGGAGCTGGAAACCCAGCGCTTCTACCGCCGCGCCGCGGCGCGCACCACGGACGCCTCGGTGCGCAGCCTGCTCGGCGATCTCGCGGATGCCGAGGCGCATCACGAGGCGATCGCCGAACAACTGACCGCGGAGAATCTGCCCGCCGGCGTGCGCGACGAGGAAGATCGCGCCGAGCGCCGGCAATTCCTGCTGCGGGTGATCCAGCCCGGCCTGGTCGGGCTGATGGACGGGTCGGTGTCCACCCTGGCGCCGGTGTTCGCCTCGGCCTTCGCCACCGGCAGTTCCTGGGATGCGTTCCTGGTCGGGCTGGCCGCCTCGATCGGCGCCGGCATCTCGATGGGCTTCGCCGAGGCCCTGTCCGATAACGGCAGCCTGACCGGGCGCGGCCAGCCGTTGGCGCGCGGCGCGATCACCGGACTGATGACCACGGTGGGCGGCATCGGGCACACGATTCCGTTCCTGATCGCCGATTTCCACACCGCGATCGCGGTCGCGATCGCGGTCGTGATCGTCGAGCTCGGTGTGATCGCCTGGGTGCGCTGGAAATACATGGACGCACCGCCTATCTCTGCCGTGTTCCAGGTGATGGTGGGCGGCGCGCTCGTGTTCGCCTGCGGCATCCTGATCGGCAGCAGTTAGGTATTTTCCCTCATGTCCCGGATCGACCCGGTGCGCGCCGTCGCGGCGCGCTACGACAGGACGACGATTGCGTTGCACTGGACCACGGCGGGGCTGGTGGCGGCGTTGTGGAGCATTGGCCAGACGATCGATTTCTGGCCGAAGGGCACGTTGCGGGTCGATTATCGGTCGCTGCATATCGTGCTCGGCGCGCTCCTGGGAGGCGTCATCGTGGCGCGCCTGATTTGGCGGCTGTCGCGCGGGGCGCGGGTGGCGTCCGAGGGGCCGCGCTTTCTCGTCTTCGTCGCCAAGGCGGTGCACGGGGTGCTGTATGCGCTGGTCGGGGGCACCGTCGGACTTGGCGCGCTGACGGCCTTCGCCAACGGCGACAGCCTGTTCGGCCTGGTGTCGCTGCCCTCCTTCGCGCCGGGAAATCGGGGGGTGGAGCAGTTCCTGCGCGGCTGGCATTCATTCGGTGCCAACGCGGTGCTGATCCTGGCCGGATTGCACGCCGCCGCGGCGCTGGGGCATCATTTCGTATTGCGCGACAACACGCTCCGCCGGATGCTGCCGGGTCTCGCGCCCCCGGGCCCCACTCCGGGGGCATGACCATGTCCCCGGGCGCCGGCTCTCGCGCGCCTGGGGAATTGCGCCGCGTTTGGCCGCTGCTGGTGCTCGCGCTGGGATTATCCGGCTGCGTCACGGTCCCCCCGATGGATGCCGATATCGCGCGGGCCGTGGGAAAGGCCGACGCCCAGGGCCGGCTCAGCCTGTTGCAGGAACAGGACGAGCGCATCTCCCACCGGCCCTTCACCGCCGGCAACCGGGTCGAATTGCTGCAAAACGGCCCGGCCACCTACGCGGCGATGGAGCGCGCGATCGCCGCCGCCACGCGGCGGATCGACATGGAAAGCTACGGCTTCGACAGCCAGGAAGGCGCGCGGTTCGCGAGCCTGCTGCTGGGCAAGTGCGCCGAAGGGGTCGAGGTCAACCTCGTCTATGATGCGTGGGGCTCGATCGGCACGCCCGCGGCGCTGTTCGCGCAGCTCCGCGCGGGCGGCGTGCACGTGCTTGAATACAATCCGCTCGGGCTCAACGCGCGGGTGCCGGTCGATCTCAACCGGCGCGATCATCGCAAGCTGCTGGTGGTGGATGCGGCGGTGGCGATCACCGGCGGGGTGAACATCAGCCGCGTCTATGACCGGGGTCCGCCGCGGTCCGGCGTCGTCGGCACCTCCGATACGCTGCCCTGGCGCGATACCGACATCCGGATCACCGGCCCCGCGGTGGCGCAGTTCGAGCGGCTGTTCATGCAGACCTGGCACGCGCAGCGCGGCCCGCCGATCCCCGCGCCGCCGCGCAGCCCGGGCTGGATCCGCGGCCCCGCGCGGGTGCAGGCGGTCGATGGCACCCCCGACAAGGATCAGCCGGCGATCTATCGCACCCTCGTCGTTGCGATCGCGCTGGCGCATCGCTCGGTGCATCTGACCACCGGGTTCTTCGCGCCGACGCCGGAGCTGCGCCATACGCTGGAGGACGCGGCGCGGCGCGGCGTCGATGTGCGGATCATCGTCCCGGCGCACAGCACCAGCTCCATGGCGATCGCGGCCGGTCGCGCCGCCTATGGCGATCTGCTGGAGGCGGGCGTGCACATCCTCGAGCGCCATGGCGTCGTGCTCCATGCCAAAACCGCGGTGATCGACGGCGATTATGCGATCGTCGGCTCGTCCAACCTCGACTGGCGCAGCGTGGTGTACAACAACGAGATCGACGCGGTGGTGATCGACCGGGATTTCGGCGACCAGATGGAAGCGCTGTTCCGCGACGATGCGGCACACTCCCGGGCGATCACGATGCAGGCGTGGGAGGCGCGTCCGCTGGGGGAACGCATTCAGGAATGGACCGCCCGGCTGATCGAGCCGCTGCTGTGATCGGCGTTCGCCGCGGGGTTCGTGGCTCGGGCATGGTGATGTCCCGCGTGCCATACCCGCCGTCGGAGGCTGGATCGCCGCGCCCGACCGGTGCTAGGGAATCCCGATGAGCCTTCCGTTCGCGCTTCCGCCCTGGCTGCCCTGGTGGGCCTCCCTGGTCCTGCTGGTCGTGGGACTGCTTTGGGTGCTCGCGTTCCTGCTGGTGCCGTTCAGCGTGATCGGGGTGAAGGCCCGGCTGGAGGGGCTGGAGGCGCGGCTCGACGAGCTGCACGCCGAAATCCGCACCCTGGCGCTGCGGCTGCCGGAGGCCGGGCCGGTCACGGTCGCATTCGACGCGGGCTACACGCCGCCGCCCGGCGCACGTGGCGCGGAGGCGCCGGGCGTGCCGCGCCGGCCGCCGGTGCCGCCGGTCGCGCCGCTCACCGCGCCGTCGCGGCGGGAGCCGGACGCGCCACCGCCGCCCCGCCCGCCGCGGCGGGAGGGACGGATCGAGCCGCATCTGGATCGGGGACGCTGATCCCGGCCGATCTTGGGGCCGGGCAGGGGTCAGAAGCCTTCGCGCTCCAGCCGCTTGCGTTCCATCTTGCGGGCGCGGCGCACCGCCTCCGCCGCTTCGCGCGCCCGCCGTTCCGAGGGTTTCTCGTAGTGGCGGCGCAGCTTCATCTCGCGGAAAATACCCTCCCGCTGCATCTTCTTCTTGAGCGCCTTGAGCGCCTGGTCGACATTGTTGTCGCGGACGAGGACCTGCACTTGGCCGCCTGCTCCTTTCGCTGCGGCGCCCCGGCCGATCCGGGACGCACCCAATCCTCCGCTTCCGGTCGCCCGGCGCGGCGCGCGGGGCTATAACACGCGCCCGAGGCCCCGCCAATCCATTCCTTGGGCCATTCCTTGCCCCATTCCTT
>JAKAZN010000083.1 GCA_021815835.1 Pseudomonadota bacterium | reverse complement strand
CCCTCAGGCGCCGAGATCTATGCATGGAAAGCGCCCTCAGGCGCCGAGACCCTCGCCCGCAACCCCGCAAACTCAAACGACGGCGGATGCGCCGGCCAGCGGCGTTAATCCTGCATCGTCCTGATCGCAGTTCAGATCGTGACGCCCGCTAAGGACACTCCCCGCGCCGAGGACTTCAAGCGCGCCACCGCCGGCACGCTGCGGGCGATCGCGCAGAGCAACGAGGTGCAGGTGGCTTTCCAGCCCGGCCCCTCGGGGCTGGCCGGCAAGCGGGCGCGGCTGCCGCTGCCGACGCGCGCCCTGCCGGCGGCCGAGATGGCGCGGCTGCGCGGGGTCGCCGACAGTCTCGCGCTGCGGGTGCGCCACCACGACGATGCCGTCCACGCCGCCCGCATGCCCGCCCAGCGCGACGCCCGCGACGCCTATGACGCGCTGGAACAGGCGCGCGTCGAGGTGGTCGGCGCCCGCCACATGGCGGGCGTGGCCGCCAATCTGCGCGCCCATCTGGCCGAGACGTGCGAGGCCGAGGGCTACGACCGCATGACGAAGCGGGAGCAGTTGCCGGTCGCCGCCGCGCTGTCGCTGCTGGCGCGCGAGCGCATGTCCGGGGAGCACAGCCCGGAGGCGGCGGGCCGCGCGCTGGAGCAGTGGCGCGACACGCTCGGCCCGGCCGCCGAGCGGGCGCTGGACGAGATGGCGCGCACCCAGGACGAGCAGGCGGCGTTCGCCCGCGCCGCCCGCAAGCTGCTCGCCGCCCTCGACCTCGCCGAGGCCGAGGCGGAGGCCGAACCGGAGCAAGGGGACGAGGCGGAGGCCGGCGCCGAGCAGTCCGGCCCGCAGGACGCGAGCCAGGACAGCGAGGGCGACAGCCAGAGCGAGAGCGAGAGCACGCTCGGCGCCGAGCCGGAGGAGATGCAGGGCGACGCCGCCGAGGAGGACGACAGCGAGGACGCCGAGGACGAGGCCGCGACCGCGCAGGGGGAGGACAAGCCGAGCGGCCCGCAGCCCCGCCGCGACCGTCCGGCCGCGGACAACGAGGCCGCCTATCGCGCCTTCACCCGCGCCTTCGACGAGGAGATCGGCGCCGAGGACCTGGTCGATCCGGATGAGCTGACGCGGCTGCGCCAGCAGCTCGACCAGCAGTTGCAGCATCTGCAGGGGGTGGTCGCCAAGCTGGCCAACCGCCTGCAACGCCGCCTGCTGGCGCAGCAGCAGCGCGCCTGGGATTTCGACCTGGAGGAAGGGCTGCTGGATGCCGGCCGGCTGGCCCGGGTGGTGGTCAACCCGCTCCTCGCGCTGTCCTACAAGCGCGAGCGCGACACCGAATTCCGCGACACCGTGGTGACGCTGCTGATCGACAATTCCGGCTCCATGCGCGGCCGGCCGATCACCGTCGCGGCCATGTGCGGCGACATCCTGGCGCGCACGCTGGAACGCTGCGCGGTCAAGGTGGAGGTCCTGGGCTTCACCACCCGCGCCTGGAAGGGCGGCCAGTCGCGCGAGCGCTGGGTGGCCGAGGGCAAGCCGCGCAACCCCGGCCGGCTGAACGATCTGCGCCACATCATCTACAAGGCGGCGGACGCGCCGTGGCGGCGGGCACGCAAGAATCTCGGCCTGATGCTGCGCGAAGGCCTGCTGAAGGAGAACATCGACGGGGAGGCGCTGCTGTGGGCCTATCGCCGCCTGCTGGCGCGGGCGGAGCACCGCCGCATCCTGATGGTGATCAGCGATGGCGCGCCGGTCGATGACAGCACGCTGTCGGTCAATCCTGGCAATTACCTGGAGCGCCATCTTCGGGAAGTGATCCGCGACATCGAGTCGCGCGACTTCGTCGAACTCATCGCCATCGGCATCGGCCACGACGTGACGCGCTACTACCGCCGCGCCGTCACCATCGTGGACGCCGAGGAACTCGGCGGCACGATGATGAAGAAGCTGACCGAACTGTTCGACGAGGACGCGGCGCTGGCCTGGGCGCGCGCGGCGGCGGAGCGGGCGCCGCTGGTCGCCTGAGCGCATGTGAGGCAACGCGCGAGGGTTCAGAAACCGGCCGCCCGCCTCGCCGTCAATCCGCACCGATCCACCGCGCCGCAGCCTCCGCCGTATCCTCGGGGCGGGTGTTGAACGCGATCGCCGCCCTCGGGGCGCCCTGGTGGACGGCGTTCACGACCCGCTCGAAGAACCGCAGGCTCCTGGGAGGAAGGCGCAGGCCGCCGCCGACCACGACGCAGTCATAGGCTGTCCTGGCCAGTTGCGCCGCCAGCATCGCGATGCCGGTATCGTCCGGGGCGATCATGCAGAGGTCGGCGTCCCAGCCGCGTTCGGTCATCGTCGCCGCGGCGATGTCGATGCCCGCGTTGATCTTGTCGGCGTTGAACCCCGGCGGCAGGGACGGATCGGAGAAATCGACGGTTTCCGGCTTCTGCCCAACGAACAACACACGTGTCATGATCAGGCTTCCTTTGGTTTGCAGGCGTTTCCGGGCGGGTATTGGCGGCCGGGGCGACGAGCCGGCCGGAGACGACCGCGCCGATCAGCCCCTGGCCCATTGGGCGGCGGCGTCGCGGGCGAAGTCGCGGTACGATCGCGGCGCACGGCCGAGCAGGGCGGTGAGCCGTTCGACGCCGTCGCGATCGGCCGCCGCGCCGTCGCTTTGGTAACGCTGGAACATCAGGCGCAGGTCCAGCGCGTGCCAGCCGGGCAATACGGCCTTCATCCGCTGCTCCATGACCACGAGATCGTCGCCGCCGTAGCGGACAGTCCGACCGAGCGCCTCGCTCCAGATCGCCGCGATGGCCTCCCCGGTCAAGCTGTCGGGTCCGACGAGTCGACATCATAGGCGTCGTGGGGCAGCGGCCCCGGTGCCTGCTCGCGCCGCAGCAGCTCGGCCGTGGCGGCGGCGGCGATGTCGCGGATATCGACCATGGACACGCCCCGGCCACCGACCGGGGCGCCATAGACGCCCGGACCCAGCAACAGGTCCTTCTGGCGCAGGTCGTTCTGGATGAAATAGGCCGGGCGCAGCATCGTCGCCGGCAACCCGAGGGCCTGGATCATCCGTTCCACCGTGGCCTTGCCGGCGAAGTGCGGCACGTCGGCGTAGGCTTCGCCCTTGAACACCGACAGATAGACGATGCCCTTGACGCCGGCTTCGCGGGCGACCGTGAGGGCCAGCATCGCCTGGGTCAGTTCGTCGGCCAGGTTGGGGACCAGCAGGAACAGCGTGCTGACGCCGGCCAGGGCCGAGCGGAGGGAGTCGATGTCGCCGACCTCGCCGCCGACCGGGATGACGCCGGCGGGGACCTGGGCCCTTTCCGGTGAGCGCGTCAGGGCGTGTACCTCCGCGCCCTGGCGCTGCAGATGGGTCAGCACCTGGGAGCCGATCGTCCCTGTGCTGCCGGTGACGAGGATCGTCATATCGAAATCTCCTCAAGAGGGCGCGGGAAGCGCCGTGGCTTGAGGCGCAAGATGGACGTTCCATATTTTCTGAGTAGATGGCATGCCTGGAACGCCTTGTCCCATATTTGGAACGCCCAATGGACCTCGCAGCCTTGGCCGACTTCAATCTCGTGGCCGCCCAGGGCGGCTTCAGCCGCGCCGCGCGTTTCTCCGGACGGCCCAAGGCGACCCTGTCGCGCCGGATCGCGGAGCTGGAGCAGAGCCTGGGGGTGAGGCTGATCGAGCGCGGGACGCATACTCTGCGCCTGACCGAGGAAGGCCGCGCCCTTCACGCACGCACCGAGGGCTTGCTCGCCGAGATCGCCGAGGCCGGGGAAACCGTTGTCCTGGGCGCTTCGGTCCCGCGCGGGCGCCTGCGCGTCAGCGCGCCGGTCGTGTTCGCACACGTGGCGCTGGGCCTGATCGGCGCGCGTTTCGCCCTGGCCTATCCGGACGTCCAGCTCGAAATCGTTGCGGAGGACCGCCGGGTCGATCCCGTCGAGGATGGCTATGATCTGGTGATCCGCATCGACCCCGCGCCGGACGAGCGGCTGGTCGGGCGCCGGTTCCTGGCCGATGAGCGGATGATCGTGGCCGCGCCGGGTCTGCCCAGGCCCGCAGGCCAGGAACCGGGGCCTCGCGAGATCCCGGTCGGCGCGGTGGTCCTGGCCGCCATGCCGCCAAACCGCGTCTGGCGCATGCGATCCGCCGATGGCGGGACGCTGACGCTGAAGCCCCGGCCCGTCCTGCGCCTGTCCTCGCTCATGATGGCGCGCGACGCGACCCTGGCGGGGGCGGGGGTCGCCCTGCTGCCCAAGCTTCTCGTCGCCGACGACGTCGCCGCGGGCCGGCTGGTGCTGTGGGGCCTGGAGGACGCACCGCCGGTGGAGATCTGGGCGCTGCAAAGCTCCCGCCGCCTGGTGGGGGCCAAGGTCCGCGCCTTTCTGGACGTCATCGACCAAAGCTTCCCGAACAAGGTCTTCGTCCCTCAGATGTGAGCGTCCGGGCGGCCCGGCCGCCGCGCCCATGATCGGCTGCCGCCACTGCCCGGCGCGCCCGCTTCGCGCTACACTGCCGGCATGCCCAGCGAATCCCCCCTTGCCGCGGCCTGGACGCGCCTCGCGGACCTCGCCGCCCGCCCCGCTGCCCGCAACATCCGCGCCCTGTTCGCGGCCGACCCCGACCGCGCCCGCCGCTTCAGCGCGCACTTCGAGGACCTGACGCTCGATTTCTCCAAGACCGCGATCGACGGGGAGACCCTGGTCGCGCTGCTCGAACTCGCCCATGTCGCCGATCTCGACGGGTTCCGCACCCGCCTGTTCGGCGGCGAGGTGGTGAACCCGACCGAGGGGCGGGCGGCCATGCACATGGCGCTGCGCTCGGCCGCCGATGCCGGGATGCGGGCGGCGCTGCCCGGCGGGGTGGACGAAGCCTCCCGCCTTGCCGCGGCGGAGCGGGACAAGATGCGCGATTTCGTCGGCCGCGTGCATGCCGGCGCGCTGCGCGGTGCGACCGGCGAGACCTTCGACACCGTCCTCAACATCGGCATCGGCGGCTCCGACCTCGGGCCGCGCATGGCGGTGGACGCGCTGACGCTGGCGGGCACGCCGAAGCTGCGCGCCCGCTTCCTGTCCAACGTCGATGGCCACGCCTTCGCAGCACTCGCGCAGGAGCTTGATCCGGCCCGCACACTGGTCCTGGTCGCCTCCAAGACCTTCACGACGCTGGAAACGATGACCAATGCCCGCGCGGTGCGGGAGTGGATGGTGGCGAAGCTGGGCGAGGCGGCGGTGGGCGCGCAGTTCGGCGCGCTGTCCACCAACCTCAAGGCGGTCGGCGAGTTCGGCATCCGGCCGGAACACGTGTTCGGCTTCCGCGACTGGGTGGGCGGACGCTACTCGGTCTGGTCGCCGATCGGCCTGCCGGTGGCGCTGGCCGCCGGGTGGGAGGCGTTCCAGGCGTTCCTGGACGGCGGCGCGGCGATGGACCGGCATTTCCGCGAAACCCCGTTCGCCGAGAACCTGCCGGTGCTGCTGGCGCTGGTCGGGCTTTGGCATATCGACCTGATGGACCTGCGCACGCATTGCGTGCTCGCCTATGACGAGCGGCTGCGGCGCTTCCCCGCCTATCTCCAGCAACTGGAGATGGAGAGCAACGGCAAGTCGGTGATGCTGGACGGCGCGCCGGTGCTGCGGGCCACCTGCCCGGTGGTGTTCGGCGAGCCGGGCACCGATGCGCAGCACAGCTTCATGCAGCTCGTGCATCAGGGCACGCAGCCGGTGCCGGTGGATTTCCTGTTCGCCGCGGAACCCGCCCATGACCGGCCGGAGGCGCACCGCATCCTGATCGCCAACGCGCTGGCCCAGGCGGAGGCGCTGCTGCGCGGCAAGACGCGGGAGGAGGCGGAGGCGGAGATGCGCGCCAAGGGCAGCCCGGAGGCGGAGATCGCCAGGGTCGCGCCGGCCCGCGCCTTCACCGGCAACCGCCCGTCCAACACCATCCTGTTCCGCCGGCTCGACGGCTATACGCTGGGACGGCTGATCGCGCTCTATGAGCACAAGGTCGCGGTGCAGGGCTGGCTGTGGCAGATCGACAGCTTCGACCAGTGGGGCGTCGAACTGGGCAAGGTGCTGGCCGGCGGGATCATCCCCGACCTGTCCGCCGGGCCGCGCCCGGGCGCGCATGACGGCTCGACCGAGGCGCTGATCCGCCGCTTCCGCGCGCTGCGCGGGGAGGGCTGATCCCGCCCATGCCGCCGGGCCGCATCCGCCTGCTGCCCGAGCATGTGGTGAACCGCATCGCCGCGGGCGAGGTGATCGAGCGGCCGGCGGCGGCGGTGCGCGAACTGGTGGAGAATGCGCTGGACGCCGGCGCCACCCGCATCGCCGTCGCGATCGCCGGCGGCGGCAGCGCGCGCATCGAGGTGACGGATAACGGCTGCGGCATGACCGCGGCGGAGCTGGCGCTGGCGGTGCAGCGCCACGCTACCTCCAAGCTCGCCGACGAGCATCTGGTGCGGATCGCAACCCTGGGCTTCCGGGGGGAGGCGCTGCCCTCCATCGGCGCGGCGGCGCGGCTGACCCTCACCTCCCGCCCGGCGGGCGGGGAGGAGGCGTCGGCGATCACGGTGGAAGGCGGCGCGGTCGGCCCGGTGCGGCCGGCCGCCGGCACGCAAGGCACCCGCGCGGTGGTCAGCGACCTGTTCTTCGCCACCCCGGCGCGGCGCAAATTCCTGAAATCGCCGCGCACCGAGGCTGACGCGGCGGAGGCGGCGGTGCGCCGCCTGGCGCTCGCCGCCCCCGCGGTCGCGTTCCGCTGCGACACCGACGGCCGGACCGCCTTCGACCTGCCGGCGCAGGACCGCGCCGCCCGCGTCGCCGCGCTGCTGGGACCGGAAGCGGCGGCTTCGCTGCTGGCCGTGGCGGCGGAGCGCGGGGTGCTGCGGCTCGGCGGGTTCGCCTGCGCGCCGCTGCTGACGCGCGCGACCGCCGCCGGCCAGGCGCTGATCGTCAACGGCCGGCCGGTCGCCGACCCGGTGCTGCGCACCGCCGTCCGCGTCGCCTATCGCGACGTGATCCCGGCCGGCCGGCATCCGCTGGTCGCCTTGTGGCTCGACCTGCCGCCGGAGGAGCTGGACGTGAACGTCCATCCCGCCAAGGCGGAGGTGCGGTTCCGCGACCCCGACGCAGTGCGCGGGCTGGTGATCGGCGCGCTCGGCCGGACGCTCGGGGCCGGCGCCGGCCGCGCGGCGCCGTGGCCGGGCCTGC
>JAKAZN010000082.1 GCA_021815835.1 Pseudomonadota bacterium | reverse complement strand
TCGCCGCGACCGGAATGACGGCCCCCGGCAACTCCGCCGTCGCGCGCGCCACCGCCAGGATCGCGCGGATACCCCAGCCCATCGGCACCAGCGCCAACGCCTCCAGATGCAGCGGCAGCAGCGCGAGCGCCACCAGCCCCGCCGGCATCACCCACAGCGCCGTCAGCGGCACGGCGATCATGTTCGCCGGCACGAACCAGATCTGCACGCGCCCGAAATGATACGCCGCGAAGGGCAGCGAGGCCCCGCCGGCGAGCAGGCTGGTCAGCGCCAGCGCCGCCACATGCCCCGCCACCCGCCGCCAGCGCGACCCGTCCCCGTGCAGCGCGCGCAGCCAGGGCCGCAGCGCCTCGTAGCCGGCGATCAGCGCCAGCACGGCGGAAAAGCTCATCTGGAACGAAACCCCCGGCACCTCCTCCGGCGCCAGCAGCACCAGCGCCGCCCCGGCGAAGGCGAGGCCGCGCAGCGAGACCGCCCGCCGCCCGGCGAGCACGCCCATCGTCACCAGGCAGGCCATCGCGAAGCTGCGCTCGATCGGCACATGCATCCCGGTGAGCACCATGTAGAACCCGCCGGCCGCCAGCGCCGCCAGCGCGGCGATCGGCTTGCCGGCCAGCCGTAGGGCGCCCCACTCCCATGCTGCCAGCGCCATGCGCGCCGCGCCGAACACCAGGCCCATGACGATGCCGATATGCAGCCCGGCGACCGCCAGCAGGTGGGCCAGGCCCGAGGCGCGGAACGCCTCGCGATCCGCTTCGGGGATCGCGGTCTGCTCGCCGGTGAACAAGGTGGCGGCGATGGCGCCGGGCGCGCCGGGCAGGGCGTCGCGGAAGCGGACCAGGATGGTCTCGCGCAAACGTTCGATGCCACCCGCGACCGCGCCCGGCGGACGTGCCGCCACCACCCGCGCCGGGCCGAGGGCGAACCCGTATCCCGCGAAACCGGCAAAGAACGCCCCGCGCTGCAGATCCCACCCGCCCGGGACGAAGGGCCCCGACGGCGCGCGGATCAGCGCGCGCACCGCGATCCGGTCCCCCTGCCCGATGCGCGCCGGGTCGGTATCGCGCAGCCGCACCCGCACGCGCCGGCGCAAGATCCCGCCGGGATCCAGCCGGACCCGCCCCAGGGTGATCCGCCGCCCGCGCGGCAGATGCTCCACCATCCGCACCGTGCCGGTGACGATGGTCGCGCGCCGGGGCAGGGTCTCGAGAGGCGGGGCGCGGGCAGCGGCCCATTGCGCGGCGGCGAGGCCCAGCCCCGCGGCGGCCAGCAGGGCGAAGGCGAAGCGCAACCAGGCCCGCGCCGGTGCCTCGGTGGGGCGCGAACCGGCGGTGGCCGCGCCGAACGCGCCGGCCGCGGCCAGCGCCAGCCCCGCCCAGGCCGGCGGCTCGAAGCGCGCGGCGAAATAGAGCAAAACCCCCGCCCCCATCGCCACGGGGAACCAGAGGACCAGTCGATCCCGGGTCATGCCGCGCCCTCCGTGCCGCGCCCTCCGTGCCGCGATCGGCCAACACCGCTGGGGCGGATCCCCGGCCGATCGGAATCAGCTCCCGCGTCTTTCGCCTCTCCCGCTTGCGGGAGAGGTAAGGATCCCTCGCGCTTCAGTCGGCGTGATCGCACATAGCGCGCCAGGGTTGAGGCGAAGTGAACGCCCGGCCCCGGGGCATGATCGGGGATTGCCCGTTCCGCCACGGGAGATTAACACTCCGGGCGCGATCCCATGCTGGTGGCAACCGGATGACGGACATGCATATCGAGACCGACGCCACACGCCAGTTGCAGACCCAGGCCCGGGCAGCCCGCGCCGCCGCCCGCGCGCTCGCCCTCGCCCTAGCGCCGCAACGGGATGCCGCGCTGCGGGCGATGGCGCGCGCACTCCGTGCCGCCGCCCCGGAGGTCCTTGCCGCCAACGCCGCCGACCTCGCCGCCGCCACCGGATCGACCGCCTTCCGCGACCGGCTCGCGCTGTCGGAAGCGCGGCTGGAGGCGATCGCCGCCGGCGCCGAGGCGGTGGCCGCCCTGCCCGATCCGCTCGCCCGCCAACTGGACCACTGGACCCGCCCCAACGGCCTGGCCATCGCCCGCATCCCCGCGCCGATCGGCGTGATCGGCATGATCTACGAGAGCCGGCCCAATGTCGGCGTCGATGCCGCCGCGATCTGCGTGAAATCGGCCAACGCGGTCATCCTGCGCGGTGGGTCCGACAGCGCGCGCACCGCCGCCGCGTTGCAGACGGCCCTCGCCGCCGGGCTCGCGCAAGCCGGCCTGCCCGAGGCATCGGTCCAGGTCGCCCCCACCACCGACCGCGCCTATGTCGCGGCGATGCTGGGGGCCGCCGGCCTGATCGACCTCATCATCCCGCGCGGCGGCAAATCGCTGGTGGAACGGGTCCAGCGCGAGGCGCGCATCCCGACCCTGGCCCACGCCGAGGGTCTCTGCCACACCTATATCCACGCGAGCGCCGATCCCGAAATGGCGCGCGCGGTGCTGGCGAACGCGAAGATGCGCCGGACCGGGATCTGTTCGGCGACCGAAACGCTGCTGATCGACCGCGCCATCGCGCCCGCGCTGCTGCCCGCGCTGATCGCCGACCTCGCGGCACTCGGCTGCGATTTCCGCGCCGATGCCGCGGCACGCGCGATCGTCCCCGGCCTGCCCGCCGCGGCGGAGGGCGATTTCGACACCGAATGGCTGGACGCGATCCTCTCGGTCGCGGTGGTCGAGGGGCTCGATGCGGCGCTCGATCACATCGCGCGCCACGGCAGCGGCCACACCGACGCGATCATCGCCGCGGACGCGGCGGTGGCGCGGTCGTTCCTGGCGCGGATCGACAGCGCGGTCGCGCTGTGGAACGCCTCCACCCAGTTCTGCGACGGCGCGGAATTCGGCTTCGGCGCCGAGATCGGCATCGCCACCGGGCGGCTGCACGCGCGCGGGCCGGTGGGGCCGGAGCAGCTCACGACCTATCGCTATGTGGTGGAAGGCGCCGGCCAGGTGCGACCCTGATCGCGCGCGGCGCGCCGGGCCGCTTCGGCGATGGGCGACGGATGCGGATCGGGCTGCTGGGCGGGTCGTTCAATCCGGCCCATGACGGACACCGGCATGTGGCGGAGCTGGCGCGCGCGCGGCTGGGTCTCGATCAGGTCTGGCTGCTGGTCTCACCCGGCAATGTGCTGAAGCCGCAAGCTGGCATGGCGGGTTTCCGCGCGCGGCTGGCCGGCGCCGCGCGCATCGCCGACGGGCGGCGGATCGTGGCGAGCGGGATCGAGGCCGCGCTCGGCACCCGCTACAGCATCGACACGATCCACGCGCTGCGCCGGCGCTTTCCGCGCGCGCGCTTCGTGTGGCTGATGGGCGCGGACATCCTGACGCAATTGCCGCGCTGGCGGCGCTGGCGCGCTTTGGCTCGCGCGGTCCCCATTCTGGTTCTGCCGCGTCCGTCCTATAATCCCCGCGCGCTGGCCGGGCCGGCGGCGCAGCGGTTGCGCGGCGCGCGGCGTCGCGCGCGGGAAGCGGGGGTGCTGGCGCTCGCATCGCCGCCGGCCTGGGTCTTTCTTCCGGCGCCGCAACACCATGCCTCGGCGAGCGCGATCCGCGCCGCCCACGAAGGAGCCGTGCCATAGCCAAGCCGCCCCCACCCTCCGCTCGCGGCCCGGCGCCGCGAGCGCGCGCGCCGCGCAAGGCGCCCCGCCCGGTGCCGGCCGCCGACAAATCCCCAGGCTCGCCGCGCAAGAAGGCGGTGATGGCGGGTCCGGCGCGGGCTCGCGCGGCGCGCGCCGCGGCCGCGGCGCCGGGGGCCGCGCTCGACAAGCTGCAAGGGCTGATCGTCGCCAGCCTGGAGGACGACAAGGCCGAGGCGATCGTCACGATCGACCTTGCCGGTCGGGCGGCGTTTTGCGACCGGATGGTGATCGCGACCGGGCTGGCCGACCGCCAGATCGCCGCGATGGCGGAGCATCTCACCGAGAAGCTGCGCGCGGCGGGGCTGAAACGCGTGCAGGTGGAGGGTGCGGGCGGGTCGGACTGGGTGCTGCTCGACGCCGGCGATATCGTCGTGCACCTGTTCAAGCCCGAGGCGCGGGCGATGTATGCCCTGGAAAAGATGTGGAGCGCGGAGCTGGACGAGGCGTAGGCCCCCCGTCTTAATCGCGGCCCAACGTCTTACCCGCAGATGGCGAAATCGGGCTTCACAAATCCCCCGCCCGGCGCCAGAGTCGGGCAAAATTCAGGAAGGAAGCCCGCGATGCCAGTCGTGACCGTGTCGAACCCACCGGGCGTGCGCGTCCCGGCCAGCCGCTATTCCCACGCCGTGCTGGTGGACGGCCCGCATCGGCGGCTGGTCATCTCCGGCCAGGTCGGTCAGGCCCCGGACGGAACCGTGCCCGCGGACGGGGCCGGGCAGATCGCCCAGGCCTACGCCAATCTGCAAACCATCCTGGCCGCGCACGGGTTCACGATCGCCGACGTGGTGAAGACCACCGCCTTCCTCACCGACCGCGCGCTGATCCCCGCTTATCGCGCGGCACGGGACGCGCTGTTCGCCGCCCACGCGCCGGCCTCCACCCTGCTGGTGGTCGCCGGGCTCGCCGATCCGCAATGGCAGGTGGAGATCGAGGCCGAGGCGGCGCGATGACCGAGATCGCCGCCTGCCACGGCGCGCGGGACCCGGGCATTTCGTATTCCGACAGGAGGAGACACGGATGAAGCTCTACAACTCGATCGGTCCGAACCCCCGCGTCGTGCGGATGTTCATGGCCGAGCGCGGCATCGACATCCCCCGCCAGGAGGTTGATCTGCGTGGCGGCGAGAACCGGCGCGAACCCTATCTGAAGACCAACCCGTTCGGGCAGATGCCGGCGCTGGAATGCGACGACGGCATGGTCGTGTCCGAGATCATCCCGATCTGCGAATACCTGGACGAAACGACCCCCGGCCCGTCCCTGATCGGCGCCAATGCCGCCGAGCGGGCGGAGACGCGCATGTGGATGCGGCGGATCGATCTCAATATCCTGGAGCCGCTGGCGAACGGGTTTCGCTTCGCCGAAGGGCTGAAACTGTTCCAGAATCGTATCCGCGTGATCCCGCAGGCGGCCGAGGATCTGAAACTGACCGCGCAGGACTGGCTGACCCGGCTCGACGGGATGATGGCGGGCAAGGCGTTCATCTGCGGCTCGCGCTTCACCCTGGCCGATATTCTGCTGTTCGTGTTCCTCGATTTCGGCGCCGGGGTGGGCCAGCCGCTCAATCCCGATAACAAGACGATCGCTTCCTGGTTCGAGGGGATGAAGCGGCGGCCGAGCGCCACCGCCTGAGGCGCCCTTCCCCCGCCCGTGCCAATGCGCCAGCATGACCCTGGCGCGCGCGGGGGGGAACGCATCATGACGAGCTATGACACCATCATCGTCGGCGGCGGCTCCGCCGGCTCGGTGCTGGCCAACCGGCTGTCCGCGCGGTCCGCGCATCAGGTGCTGCTGCTGGAAGCCGGCCGGGACACGCCGCACGGCAAGGTGCCGCCCGAAATCCTCGACACCTATCCCGGCACCGCCTATCTCGATCCGCGCTTCCACTGGACCGAGCTCAAGGTCACCACCGAGGTCATCCCGCATAATCGCCCCGACGCCGCGCCGCCACCGTTGCGCAAGTATGAGCAGGCGCGCGTGCTCGGCGGCGGGTCGTCCATCAACGGCCAGCTCGCCAATCGCGGCGCGCCCAGCGATTACGACGAATGGCAGGCCCGCGGCGCGGCGGGCTGGTCCTGGGACGGCGTGTTCCCCTTCTTCAAGAAGGTGGAGCGCGATATGGATTACGAGAACGAATGGCACGGACGCGACGGCCGCATTCCGGTCCGACGCATCATGCCCGATCTCTGGCCCGAGCACGCCAAGGCGGTGGCGGCGAGCTTCAAGGAATCGGGCTTCGATTTCGTCCCCGATCAGAACGCCGAATGGCGCGACGGCTACTACCCGATCAGCATCTCCAACGCGTTCGAGCGGCGGGTCTCGGCGGCGATCGGCTATCTCGATCCCGGCACCAGGCTGCGCGAGAACCTGACGATCTCCACCGATACCACCGTCACGGGCCTGATGTTCGAGGGCCATCGCTGCGTTGGCGTCACCGCGCGGGTTGGTGGACGCGCCCAGGAATTCCGCGGAAACGAGGTGATCCTGTCCTCGGGCGCGATCCATTCCCCGGCGCATCTGTTGCGTGCCGGCATCGGCCCGGCGGGGGAATTGCGCGGCCTTGGGATCGATGTGCGGGCGAACCTCGCCGGCGTCGGCAAGCGGCTGATGGACCATCCGGCGGTTGCGGTCGCGGCCTTCATCCGCCCGCACGCGCGCATCCTGCACGACTGGACGCGGCGGCATATGTATGTGGCGCTGCGCTATTCCTCGGGGCTTTCGGGCGTGCCCGCGGGGGACATGTTCCTGGGCGTGACGAACAAGACGTCCTGGCACGCGGTGGGCGAGCAGATCGGTTCGTTCATCATTTCCGTCTACAAGACCTATTCCGAGACCGGATCGGTCACGCTCGCCTCGGCCGATCCGCTGGCGGAACCCACGGTAGCGTTCAACCTGCTGTCCGATCCACGCGATCTGGAGCGGCTGATGGACGGCGTGCGCCGTTCGGCCGCGTGGCACATGACGCCGGCGATGCGCGCGGTGACCACCGATCCGTTCCCGGCGAGCTATTCGGACAAGGTGCGCCAGGTCGGGCTGATCAACCGGCGGAACAAGTGGCTGACGGCGGCCATGGCGCGGCTGCTGGACGGGCCGGCGGCGCTGCGCTCGTTTCTGATCCGCAAGCTCATCATGGAGGGGTTCACGTTGGAGGGGCTGCTGGCCGATGCCGACCAGCTGGAAGCCTTCTGCCGCAAGGCCGCGGTCGGTGTGTGGCATGCCTCCTGCACCTGCCGGATGGGCGCCGAGGACGACCCGATGGCGGTCACCGATTCCGCCGGACGGGTGCGCGGCGTCGCCGGTCTGCGCGTGGTGGACGCCTCGATCTTTCCCGTCGTGCCCTGCGCGAACACCAATTTCCCGGTGCTGATGACGGCGGAGAAATGCGCGGCGGCGATCCTGGACGGGCACTGACATGCCGAAAATCCGCGCCTGCGTGTTCGACGCCTACGGCACGATCTTCGACTTCGCCTCCGCCGCCGCGTCCTGCCGGGACGTGCTGGGCGAGCGGGCCGGCGCGCTCACCGCGCTGTGGCGCGACAAGCAGCTG
>JAKAZN010000081.1 GCA_021815835.1 Pseudomonadota bacterium | reverse complement strand
CAACCGCTCCGCCCCCATCGCCTGGCACGCCTCGGCACGGCACAGACGCAGCACATGCCGCCCGGGCGGGGTATCGCGGAATTCGTGATAGAAGCTGGCGATGCCGTGCACCTCGGCGCGCGTCAGATTCAGCGCCGCGGCGATCATCGGGATTGCCGCGCGCGGCACATGGCCGAATGCGTGCTGCAGCGCGTGCAGGATGGGCAAGGTGGCGCCCTCGGTCGCGCGATGCGCCGCGATGATCGCCGCCGCCCGTTCCGGGTTCCAGGACGTCTGTTCCGTCATGCCGCTCTCCCGTGCGCCGCGCCCTGTAGTACAATTCGGGGGTTCCCGGCGAAATGCAAGCGGCCCGGGCGCCCAGCAACGGAGGCAAGGATGAAGGCAAGCGTGGACGGACACGTGATCGCCGAGAGCGCGGAGACGGTCGCGCATGGCGGCTACGACTATTTCCCCGCCGGCGCGGTCCGCCGCGAATGGCTGGAAAAAGCGCCGAAAACCGAGTCCGACCGCGCCTGCCCGCACGGCGTGCAGTTCTACGACGTGGTGATCGGCGGCACCCGCCATGCCCGTGCCGCCTGGAGCTACGAGGCCCCACGCCCGGCGCTCGCCGCGATCGGTGGGAGATTCGGCTTCTGGGAGGACGTGGCGGTGGGGTGACCACCGGCCGCTGGTCAGTGCCGGAAATGCCGCATCCCGGTCAGCACCATGGCGATCCCGGCCTTGTCCGCCGCTTCGATCACCTCGGCGTCGCGCATCGAGCCGCCCGGCTGGATCACCGCCGTCGCACCCGCCGCCACCGCCGCCTCCAGCCCGTCGGCAAACGGGAAGAACGCATCGGAGGCGACCACGCTGCCCTGCGCGAGCGGGGCCGCGATCCCGGCCGCCTTCGCCGCCTCGGTGCTTTTCCAGGCGGCGATGCGCGCGGAATCCACCCGGCTCATCTGCCCCGCGCCGACGCCTACGGTCGCGCCGCCCTTGGCATAGACGATCGCGTTGGATTTCACGTGCTTGCAGACCCGGAAGGCGAACAGTAGGTCCGCCAGCTCTGCCGCCGACGGCGCGCGCCGCGTCACCACCTTGAGCGCCCCGGCTTCCACCCGCCCGGCATCGCGGGTCTGCGCCAGGAACCCGCCGGCGACACTGCGGAACATCATCCCAGGTGCCGCCGGGTCCGGCAGCCCGCCCGCCAGCAGCAGGCGCAGATTCTTCTTCCGCGCCAGGATCGCCCGCGCCGCCTCGTCGGCGTCGGGGGCGATGATGACCTCGGTGAAGATCGCCGCGATCTTCTCGGCCGCCGCCGCATCGAGCGTCCGGTTCACCGCAACGATCCCGCCGAAGGCGGAGACGGGATCGCAGCGCAGCGCCGCGTCCCAGGCCACCGCCAGGCTGCCCGCCGAGGCCACCCCGCACGGGTTGGCGTGCTTGACGATCACCACTGTCGGCGCGTCGAACTCGGCGACGCATTCATAGGCCGCGTCGGTATCGTTCAGGTTGTTGTAGGAGAGCTCCTTGCCCTGCACCTGCGCGGCCGTCGCCACCCCGGCGCGCGGCGCGGTCAGGTAGAAGGCCGCCTGCTGGTGCGGATTCTCCCCGTAGCGCAGCGCCTGGCGCAAGGTGCCAGCGAAGGCGAGGCGCGGCGGGAAGACCTCTCCGCGTTGATCGGCGAACCAGGCGGCGATCGCGCTGTCATAGGCGGCGGTCCGCGCATAGGCCGCGCCCGCCAACCGCCGGCGCAGCGGAAGGGTGGTGCCGCCGTGCGATTCCAGCTCCGCCAGCACCTCGGCATACTGGTCGGGTTCGGTGAGAACCGTCACGAAATCGTGGTTCTTGGCGCCCGCGCGGATCAGCGCGGGGCCGCCGATATCGATGTTCTCCACGCAATCCTCGGCCGCCGCGCCGCGCGCGACGGTCGCCTCGAACGGATAGAGATTGACCGCGAGCAGGTCGATCGGCGCGATCCCATGCTCGTGCATCTGCGCCACATGGGCCGGGCTGTCGCGCCGCCCGAGCAGCCCGCCATGGATCTGCGGCACCAGGGTCTTGACCCGCCCGTCCAGGATTTCCGGGAAGCCGGTATGTTCGGAGACCTCCACCACGGCGATGCCGGCGGCGCGCAGCGCGGCGGCCGATCCGCCGGTGGACAAGATCTCCACCCCGCGCGCGGCGAGCGCGGTGGCGAAGGGCATCAGGCCGGATTTGTCGGAAACGGAGATCAGCGCGCGGCGGATCGGGACGATGTCGCTCATGGGGCGGCGCTTTAGCCCTACAGGCCGAGCAGGTCCAGCGTCCGGGCGATGACGGTCGATTCGTCGTAGAGTTCGCAGGCCCGCGCCCGTCCGGCCGCGCCCATGGCGGCGCGCAGGGCCGGTTCCTGGGCCAGCCGGGTCAGCGCGGCGACCAGCGGGGCGACCGTCCCGCGCGGCACCAGCAGGCCGGTGACGCCGGGGACCACCTGCTCGCGCGGGCCGCGGATATCGGTGGAAACGACCGGCAGGGCGCACAGCATCGCCTCGATCACCGCCATCGGCAGCCCCTCCAGATGGCTGGGCAGCACGAAGATATCCGCCGCGGCCATCAGCGCCGCCACGTCGTCGCGGTAGCCAAGCAGCCGCAGCCGCGCGCCGAGGCCCGCGTCGGCGAGCAGGCGCGCCATGTCGGGGCCGTTATCGGTGGGCAGGCGCGCGCCGGCCACCCAGAGTTCTATCTCCGGCAGCTCCCCCGCCGGCATCGCGCGCAGCGCGGCGATCAGTTCCGGATATTCCTTGTGGCGGACCAGGCGGGAGGCGGCGAGGATCACGACGCGCTCGGGCGGCACGCCGAAGGCCGCGCGAAGGCGGGCGCGCGCCTCCGGATCCGGGCGGAACACCGCCGGATCCCGCCCGTTGCCGATCGCGACGGCGTGGCGGGCGATTCCGACCCGGCGTGCGTCGGCCGCTTCCTCGACCGAAACGGTCATGAAAACATGGGTGACCCGCGCGGCCAGCCATTCCGTGGCGTACCCGAGGCCGCGCCGGAACGGCGAGGCCGGCGCGTTGAACCAGAACCCATGGCACGTATAGGCAATCCGCGGCACGCCCGCGACCCAGGCCGCCATCCGGGCGAGGAAGCCGCTGATCGGCATGTGCGCGTGCACGAGATCGGGCTTCTCCGCCCGCAGCAACGCAACCAGTGCCAGGAACGCGCGCGGATGCGCCAGGGTGAACAGCCGGCGGCCGAAGGTCAGCGTGATGACCCGGAAGCCTTCGGCGCGGACCCCGTCCAGCAGCGCCCCATCGGCCGAGACGCCCACCACCTCGTGGCCGCGCGCGCGGATGGCGCGCATCAGCGGCAGCACGAATTGCCGCAGGGAGAAATCGACATTGGATATTTCGAGGACCTTCACGCCCCGGGCCGGCGGCGAGCGGCGGTTGCGCGCGGTGGCCAAAAATATCGTCGGAGACTTCTATAGGCCATGCGCCGGCCTGGACGAACGCCGCTCATGGGCCCGACGCATAACCCTAAAGCCCGAGCAGGTCCAGCGTCCGCGCAACGATTTTCGCCTCGTCGAACCGCTCCACCGCGCGGGCGCGGCCGGCGGCGCCCATCGCGGCGCGGCGCGCGGGGTCGGCGACCAGCCCGGCCAGCGCGGCGGCCAGCGCGTCCGCGCGATGCGCAGCCACCAGATGCCCCGTCACCCCCTCGATCACCTGCTCGCGCGGCCCCGGAATGTCGGAGGCGACGACCGGCAGGCCGCACAGCATCGCCTCCATGATGGAAACCGGCAGCCCCTCGAAATAGCTCGGCAGGGTGAAGATATCGGCCGCCGCCATCACCGCCGGCAGATCGTCGCGATAGCCGAGGCGGCGCAGCCGCGCGCCGAGGCCGGCCTGGTCCAGCAGCGCCTCCATATCCTCGCCGGGATCGGAGGCGAGCCGCTTTCCCACCACCCAGAGCTCCGCCCCCGGCACCTCCCGCATCGCCGCGGCCAGTTCCGGATAGCCCTTGGTGCGCACGAGGCGGGAGGCGGCCAGCACCACCGGCCGGTCCTCCGGCGTGCCGAGGGCTGCGCGCACCCGTGCCCGCGCCGCCGGGTCCGGGCGGAACTGGGCCGGGTCGCGCCCGTTGCCGACCGCGATCGCGCGGCGGGAGATGAACCAGCGGCGTGCGTCCGCGGCTTCCAGGGTGGAATCGGTCAGGAACACATCGGTCAGCCGCCCGCCGATCCACTCCATCGCGAAGGCGGCGGCGCGGCGGGGCAGGGGCGCTTCCTGCTTGTAGAGGAAGCCGTGGCACGTATAGGCCACGCGCCGCACCCCCTCGGCGCGCGCCGCCAGCCGGGCGAGGAAGCCGCTGATCGGCATATGCGCGTGCACCAGATCCGGCTTCTCGGCGCGGATCAGGGCGCGCAGCGCGCGGAACGCCGCCAGATGCGCGCGCGGCGACAGGCTGCGCGCGAAGGGGATGGGGATGACGCGGAATCCCTCGGCGCGCACATCGTCGAGCAGCGGGCCGTCGGCGGCGATTCCGATCACCTCGTGGCCGCGCCCGCGAATGCCGCGCATGAGCGGCAGCACGAACTGGCGGAGCGAGAAATCGACGTTGGCGATCTCGAGGATTTTCATGCTTGTGCGCGCTGCGGGCAAGGGAGGCGGGCACGGGCCGCCTATTTCACCTTGCTGATTGCCCATTTCACGTGCTGCGGCCCGTCCGGCGCCCCGCTCAGCACCACCTGTTCGGCCCGGCGCGGCTCCGGCCCACCGAGATAGATGCTTTCCTCCACCGAGACCCGCGCCCCCTCGGCCCGCAGCCGCCAGCCGCCGCCCCCTGGCAGGCGCAGCAGCGCCGCCACGCCGTCTTGTTGCAGATTGGCGTGCACGGCGGGATGCAGATGGAAGCGGATGGCGAAGGGCTGCGGCGTCGGCGCCTCGATCACATCCTCGCCCCGCAAATCTTCGCCGCTTTCGGCAAGATACAGGCGCCGCAGATGCACCGCGCCGAACGGCTTCAGCCAGCCGTCATGGCTCGCCTCCAGCCAATGCGCGCCGTTCGCCTCCTGGCGCTGGGTTTCCACTTTCGTCGGCCGCCGCCCGAGCCCGTCCGGGCGCAGCTCGGAGGAGTTCACGTCCCCGATGACCAGGGTCGAATGCGCCGCCGTGGCGCGCGCCGCGTCCCGCCATTCCGCCCCGCCCGCGGGGAACGCGCCGCAATTGACGATCAGCCGCTCGCGCCCCACCGACATCTCGAACGACAAGGTGCCGGCATGCGCCATCATGTCCAGCCCAATCGGCGGCGGCACGCCGCAATCGGCCAGCACCACGGTCCGCCCGGCCGCCAGCCGGTGAAACCCGCCTTCCGGCAGCGCCAGCGGGGACCGCCCGCCGCGTCCGGCCTGGGTCAGCACGAGCTCGATCAGCCCGGCGTGATCCTCCTTGCTGCCGTTGAACAGCGCGAGGCCGCCATCGCCGTGGCGCAGGCAGCGCAGCGCGCCGGCCAGGCGCTCGATCGCCGGGCCGAGCTGGGGCGGCGGGCTGGCCTGCGCCGCCTGCAACAGGGTGCGGATCTCGGTCAGGTCCTGCAGGGCACCGAGCAGGATCGCCGGGCTGCGCTCGCCCTGGCTGCCGTCCGGGGCGATCTGGCGCAGGATCTCCTGCGGCAGGAAGCGCTGCGCGCGGGCCAGGAAGCCGCCCTGCTCGGGCAGCGCCACGGCCGCCGCGATCAGGCCCTTGAGCGCGGTGAGCGCGCGGGCGTCGATCTCGTCGGTCGGCAGCGCGGCGGACAGACCGCGCGCGTCGGTGACGAGGCGCGCCATCAGCCGCTGGCGGAAGGCATCATCGGCGGCGGCAAAGAAGAAATCGTAGTGTCCGAGCCAGGCCGCGATGCGCGCGCCGGCGACATCCGGTCGTTGCGACATCGCATCGGAGGCGCCGGTGCCGATCCAGTCGGAGACCAGGGCGCGGGCACGCAGGCGCGCGGCGTCGGTGCCGAGCGCGCGCAGGTCGCGCAGCCAGGTGAAGCCATGCGCGCTCGCGCGCAGCAGCGCGGGTCCGGAGGGTTCGGCCCAGAAACCCGGGCGCAGGCCGCGGGTCCCGCCGCCGAGCTCCAGTTCCCCCTTGAGCAACCGCGCGCCGCGCGCGGGATCGCCGGGCCACGGATCGCGCACCGGCAGGGCGGGGGCATCCGGCACCCGGGTCATGCGCAGCGAGGGAAGACGGGCGAAGGCGCGGCGCGCGTCACGCAGCCAGCGGCGCGGATCCGAAGCGGTCAATCGCCGGACCCCCCGGGGCCGGAGGCCGCGATCGCCGCGGCTTGCGCGGCACGGACGGCGGCGGCCACGCCGCCCTGGGCCTCGGCGCGCAGCGCGGCGATGGCATGGGCGTAGTCGGGTGCCGCGAACACGGCGCTGCCGGCGATCAGCGTATCCGCTCCCGCGGCGGCGGCCTGCCCCGCGCTGCCGGGCGCGATGCCGCCATCCACCGCGAGCGCGATCGACCGGCCGGAGGCGGCGATCATCCCGCGCAGCACGGCGATCTTGGGCAGTTGCGAGGGCAAGAACGCTTGCCGGCCGAATCCGGGGTTGACGGTCATCACCAGCACTGTGTCAACCAGATCGAGTACCCATGCAACGGCTTCCACCGGGGTCGCGGGGTTCAGCACCACGCCGGCCTGCTTGCCGAGCGCGCGGATGGCCTGCAGCGAGCGGTGCAGATGCGGCCCGGCCTCGGGATGGATCAGGATGCGGTCCGCCCCGGCGGCGGCAAACTCGGCGAGATAGGGATCGACCGGGGCGATCATCAGATGCACGTCGAAGGGCAGCTTCACCTGCGGGCGGAGCGCGCGCAGGACCAGCGGGCCGAAGCTGATATTGGGCACGAAGCGCCCGTCCATCACGTCGAGATGCAGCCAGTCGGCGCCGGCCCGCTCGACGGCGCGCGCTTCCTCGCCAAGGCGGGCGAAATCGGCGGCGAGCAGGCTGGGGGCGATGGCGATGCGGGGCATGGCGGGGCTCGGGGTGCAAAAAGGGGGGCGCAAAAAGGCGGGCGCAAAAAGGCGGGCGGGGGACGGCGGATGAAGGGGAAGAACGGGGCGGGGCGCAAGGGGGCGGGCGCAAGGGGGCGGGCGCAAGGGGGCCGGCGTGGGGCCGGGGCCGTCGCGAGAAGCGCCGATGCGGGGGGGGCGGGGAAGCCCGCCGGCCGGCCGCCAGGATCAGGCCGCCGCCGGCACCAGGTATTCCAGGAAGGTCTCCGCGCAGGCGCGCCAGGAGAAGCGTTCCGCATAGGCCCGGCACGCGGCCC
>JAKAZN010000080.1 GCA_021815835.1 Pseudomonadota bacterium | reverse complement strand
TAGGACATTGCGGCCTGGTTGGCAAGATTAAAATGACGTGCCATCAGGGAAGGCTTCCCTCGGGGGGAGGAGGCGGGATGGTAGCGGCGGGCGGATTTGAACCACCGACCAAGGGATTATGATTCCCATGACCGGACCTGACACGGCCCGCATGTCAACACCGAAATCCGCAATTTTCCTTGACTTTTCCCCGACAGAGTCCGACATTCGCCGCCACGGTTCCGCTCCCTGGTGTTGACATGGGGTTGACACGGCGGACCAAGGGACTGGCGGGGCAATGCAGAAGCTGACCAAGCGGGTGGTCGATGCAACCGAGCCGGGCGTGGCCACCGTCATTGTCTGGGATGCCGAGGTCAGGGGTTTTGGTGTCCGCGTCACGCCTGCCGGTGCCAAGAGCTACATCCTGAATTACCACGCCGGCCGGGGCCGAAACGCCCCCTTGCGACGGATCACGATCGGCAAGCACGGCTCGCCATGGACCCCGGAGACTGCCCGACGCGAAGCGCTGCGGCTACGGGGCGAGATCGCCGCCGGCGGCAATCCGGCTGAGACCCGCAACGTGGCGGCGCGGATGATGACCGTGGCCGCGCTGTGCGACCTGTATCTGGCCGAGGGGGCGGGGCACAAGAAACCCGCCACCCTCAAGGCGGACCGCGGCCGGATCAGGAACCACATCCTGCCGCTGCTCGGGAGCCGCCGGATCGATCAGATTGCGCGCGTGGACGTGGAGCGACTGGTGCGGGACGTGACCGCGGGCAAGACCGCGGCGCCCGCGCCGAAGCATCCGGGGCGCGGGCGGGTGGCGCAAGGCGGCTCGGGCACCGCCGGCCAGGCGCTGGCCGTGCTTGGCGCGGTGCTGGCCTTCGCGGTGGGGCGCGGGCTGCGCGATGACAATCCGGTGCGCGGCGTGCGAAAGCCGCCGATCCGCAAAATGGAGCGGTTCCTGTCCGAAGCCGAGATCGCCCGGCTGGGCGAGGCGCTGGACGCGGAGACCGCAGCAAGCGGCGATCCCTACCCCGCCGCCGCGGTCAAACTGCTGCTGTTCACCGGCTGCCGGCGATCCGAGGTTGTCGGGCTGCGCTGGGAATGGGTGGATTTCGAGCGGGCGATGATCTTCCTGCCCGACTCCAAGACCGGGGCGAAGCCCGTCTATCTGAACGCCCCTGCGCTGGACGTGCTGGCGGCCTTGCCGCGGCAGGACGGCAACCCGCATGTGATCTGCGGCCACCGCGACGGCGGCGCCTATGTCGGGATGGACAAGGTCTGGCGCCGGGTGCGCGCCGCGGCCGGACTGCCGGCGCTGCGGCTGCACGATCTGCGGCATAGCTTCGCCAGCCTCGGCGCGGCGGGCGGCGGCTCCCTTCTGGTGCTGGGCAAGCTGCTGGGGCATCGCAACGCTTCGACCACGGAACGCTACGCGCACCTGTCGGCCGATCCGATGCGGCAGGCGGCTGAGGCGATCGGCCAGCGGATCAAGGCTGCGCTCGGGCGCGAGGCTGGCGCTGAGGTGGTGGCGCTTCCTGCCAAGCGGGCGGCCGGATAGGGTTTCCTCGGCGCGGCTAGGCTGATCCCCGAACGGGCGGCCCGCACCGCCCCCGCCGCGCCGCCTTCCTGTGCGGACCCCATGCGGAGGGGGCGATGCCATACGTATCGAGGGCAGAGGCCGAACGGGCGCGGTGGATGACACTCGCCGAGGCGGTGGCCCATGTGTGCGAGCGCGACGGGTGCGACGCGAAGGCGGCCGAGGAGCAGATTCGGAATGCGCTTCGCGATGGAACGATCCAGACCTGGTGGGGCGATCAGCCGTTGCAACCACCGCACGGCTGGCCTCCGGAAATCCAGCCGGATGATGCGCCGTCGGCTCGGCCCGGGCGGGGTGCCGCCTATTGGCAGTCCGCGCAGATTCGCGGGGCCGAGGTGTTCGATCCGCCCGATGGCGTACTGACCGATGCCGGGCGCGCGGCGGTGGCGGCCCGGACGTATGGCAGGTGGCGGGTACTGCTGCTGTTGCGGGCAACGGTGGAAGCACTGTGGGCGACCGCTCCAACGGGTCAGAAATCCCACCGTGCGGCTCAGTCTGCTGTCGAGAGCTGGATCTACGACGTATACAGCAACGCGAAGAGGGACGGCTCTCCCCCTCCGAAACGCGACCGGGTTATCAGCGATTGCCGCGCGGCCACGCACGCAACCAATGCCCAGGTGAAAGAAGCAATCAGGCTCGTGCCAAGTAATTTGAGACGCACCCGCGGGCAGCGTGACCGCGCTCGCGGCGATCCAATACTGAAATCGGACGCTGAAATCGACCGCTGAAATCGAACGGAAAAGCGCGCGCGTTCGTTGTTCGATTTGGACTTCTGCCGACGGGCTCCACACCTTTGCGCCATCATTGTGGTGATGGAGGTCCTGGTGGTGCAACTCGACACTTTGCTTACGGCGCGTGCGGTCGCCGCAAATTGGGGGTGCTCGCTTCGGAAGCTCGAAAGGCACCGCGCTCGCGGCGATGGCCCGCCTTACGTTCGAGTGGGGGGGTTGATCCGATACCCGCTCCGCGACCTCGAGGCTTGGCTCGCGGCGCAGCGGCGGCTTTCGACATCCGACCCCGGGCCGCGCGGGGCCTGATCCGTGTCGCGCGCGTCAGCGTTCCCAATCCGGCCGCCGCCGCTGGTGCCTGTCCCGCCAGGCCTTGCCGCACTGGCAGAGCGTCTGGCGGAGGAAATCGCGGATGACGCGCTGACGCTCGCCGAGGCCGCGACGCTGCTGCACTGCGCGAGCGGCGATCCCGTTCCCGACTGGCATGGCATCCGCGCCGTCTGGCATTGCCGCGACACCGCAACCGAAATCCGCCGTGCGCGCGACCGGGCGGAAAGGGCGATCCGCCGCGCGGTCCGCCCGCTCTTTGCCGCCGGTGTCGGGAAGGCCGCGATCGAAGCAGCCGCCGCACGGGCGAACCGGGGCGTCCTGGCGGATGACACGTTATACGCGATCCTGCTTGACGAACGGGCACGTGCCGCCTGGGGCGCGCGCCATGGACGCTGAAACCGATCCGCACGCCGCATGGACCCGCGCATGGGCCGCTCCCGACGCCCCCACGCTGCCGCTGCTGCTGGCCCGCGACATCCGCCCCGTGTTGGACGCCCGCCATTTAGTGCGTGGGCTGCTGCTGGCCGGCAGCGCAGCACTGCTGTTCGGCCCGAGCGGGTGTGGAAAAACGCACCTCGCCACCGACCTCGCCCTTCACGTCGCGGCTGGCCTGCCGTGGCACGACCGCGCGACGGAAGCCAGTGGCGTGGTCTATGTCGCGCTTGAGGGGGGCGCGGGGTTTCGCAACCGCGTCGCGGCCTGGTTGCACGACCACCCCACCATTGATCCTGGCGCGCTACCCTTCGCCGCGGTGACGGCGCCGGTGCGGCTGATCGAACCCGAGGGCGGCGACGCGCTGATCGCCGCGATTCTCGCCGCCGGCCCGGCGCTGGAAGCCGACGTGCGGCTGGTGGTGATCGACACCGTGAGTCGCGCGCTGGCCGGTGGCGACGAAAACGACCCGGTTGCGATGGGCGCGCTCGTAGCCACGATCGACCGCATCCGCGACGAAACCGGCGCGGCGGTGCTGATGATCCACCACAGCGGCAAAGATACGACGCGCGGGGCGCGCGGGCACAGTCTGCTTCGCGCTGCTGTCGATACCGAGATCGAGGTTTCCGCGACGGGCGAAGATCGGGCCGCGACCGTGACCAAACAGCGCGACCTCGCATCCGGCGATCGGATCGGGTTCCGCCTTCGCGTCGTGGAACTCGGGCACGATCTGGCCCGGGAGCCGGTCACAAGCTGCGTTGTCGATCCCGCTGAGGCCGGTGTCGGGCGCCCCTGCATGTCACCCGCCGCGGCCGGGGCGCTGCGGGTGCTACACGACCTGATCGTCACCGAGGGGCAGCCGCTGCCCTCTGGCGCGGCGTTTCCGGCCGGGCTGCGGGGCGTGCCGGAAAGAAGATGGTGGGGCGAGTGCGACACGCGGCGGGTGCCGTCCACCGCCGATGATCCCGCCTCGCGGCGCCGCGCGTTCAATCGCGCCTTCAAAGCGCTGCTGGCAGCCGGCGCGGCGGCAACGCGGGAGGGCGTCGTATGGGTCACTCATCCCGAGCGGGAAGCGCCCCCATGACCTTCCGCCCCGGACAATCCCGCCGGATCGGACAGCCGGACAACGGACAACCCTATAGGGGGTTGTCCGTGTCCGTTCGGGCACTGTCGGGCGGACAGCGGCGGACTTGTCCGGACTTGTCCGGCTTGTCCGATCTGTTCACCACCCGCGGACTTCTGCCGGCCCTGCCGCCCGCGCCTGGACGCCTTCGCGCCCCCGCCTGGCATGATCCCGATGCGCGCCCCCGGCCGGGCGAGCGATGCGCGACATGCTGGGGCCGCTGGTGGTGGTGCGAGGCCGAGCTGCCCCACCGCGGCTGGCGCTGCGCGTGCTGCATCCCCACCCCGAGCCGGCTGGTGGGGGAGGCGATCGAAACGTGACTTGCCAACTGCCCGAACATGACCGCGCGGGCGCCGTTGTAGTTGTGGGCCACGGGGCCGGAGCGCATAACGTTACGATGGTAATGGCAACAATGCGGAGGATAGGCCATGAGCGGCACGCCTGCTGGACCCGGTGATGTCACCACCCGGCTCGGGAGACTGGAACGCCAGAACCGCCGACTCCGCATCTGCTTGGTGGCAGTTGGGCTGGCGGTTGTTGGGGCGCTGTTCTTTGATGTCCGGCCGGCGATCACTCAACCGGCTTCGGCGACCTTCGACACCCTGAAAGCCCATGCGTTCGTGGTGACGGATCAGAACGGCAAGCCCCGTGCGGTGTTGGACCTTTTGCCGGGTGGCCGGCCGCGCCTCCTCTTCATGGATGCCGCCGGCAAGCCCCGTGCGATGTTGGACCTTCAGCCGAATGGGCAACCGAGTCTCGCCCTGTCGGATGCGGCCGGGAAGCCCCGTATGGACTTGAGCGTCGGGAACGACGGGCAACCGAGCGTCATCCTGGCGGATGCTGCCGGCAAGCCCCTTGTGGACTTGAGCGTCGGGAACGATGGGCAACCGAGTCTCGCCCTGTGGGGTGCCGCCGGTAAGGGCGGGGCGGCTCTCATCCTGGCGGATGCCGCCGGCAAGCCCCTTGTGGACTTGAGCGTCGGGAACGATGGGCAACCGAGTCTCGCACTGGAGAATGCCGCCGGTAAGGGCAGGGCGGACCTTGTTATGCCGGTTGGCGGGCCGCGTCTCTTCTTCTCCGATGCAGCCGGTAAGCTCCGAGCCGCGCTCGTGGTGGGGCGGGGCGACCAGCCGGCGCTTCGGCTCTATGACTCTGCGGGCAAGGCAAGGCTCGAAGTCGGAAGCACATTCCTAACCTACCCGAAACAGGGCGGCGGCGCACGGACCCCAGAATCATCAATCACGGCCTTCGACAAGACGGGCACAGTAATCGGTAGATGGCCAACGCCCTAAACGACTCGCGTGCGAAGCATCTCGCCGGGCGAGAACGTGAGCAACCATGCACGATGTCCCGCGCGGCAGAGCACGGCTGGCGCTGCGGATGCTGCATCCCCCCACCGCCGGGACTGCTGATCGCCGAAATCCAAACCGACGATGGCGCGTGTTCGGCGTAGCCGACACGCGGCATCTCCCCCCGAAAGGAACGGACCATGCCCAGAATCCCCCGCCCTGCTGATCCCAACACCTCCCGCGAGACCATCGCAGACCTCGGCGCCGTGGTGCGCTCGGGTGGCCCGGAAGGATTCGAGGAAGCCCGCGCGCTGGCGCGGCAGTGTTCCCCCGACGCGATCCGCCACCTTGCCGAGGTGGTCCGCCACGGGCGCGGATCGGTGTTCGCCCAATCCCGCGCGGCCGGCCTGATCCTTGAGGCCGCCGGGCTGGTGCGCGCGCTGCCCCCCGGATCGGCGGGAACGCCCGAGGCCGAGGGGGCCGGGGCCGGCGAGGGATGACGTGGCCCGCGGCGAGGAATGGCGTATCCAGGAACAACTCGCCGCGCTGCTTGACCGCTGGCTTGACCCGGCCACGACCTGGTGGACGGCGGTTGATACGGTCTGCCCCTCAGCCTTTGTCGGGATGCTGCGCCGACGCCGCGGGGTGAAGGCGGGGACGCCGGACGTGCTGGTGTGCCACCGCGGCAAGCTGATCGGGATCGAGATCAAGACCAGGAAGGGCCGTCCCTCCGAAAGCCAAGAGGCCGCGCGGGAGCGGCTGCTGGCCGCCGGCGCCGACTGGTGGCTTGCCCGCTCGCCCCGCGCCGGGATGGAGGCGCTGCGGCGGGCGGGCGTGGCGTTCCGCACCATCCCCGCCCCACCCGGCGCCGTGGCGTTCGGCCTGCCCGCTGCGGCGACATGGGAGCCGCCGAATCTGGAGCCTTGGGAGGAACCCACCCGCGAGTGCCGGGCGGTGGTGCGCCGGCGCGCGCCCGCCGAGCCGCGCGGGATCGCTCAATACCGGGTGCTGTTCGCCGGCCCGGACGGGCTACGCGGTGGGGATGCCGGGGCGCGGAAGCCGCAGCGGCGGCGGGCCGCCTGATTTTTTCTGGGGGGCACAAGAGGAGACGGGTCCAATTTCACTCACGCCCGTCCCGACGCTGCCATGGTGACCGACCGGGATGGCCCGCAGGGAGGGGTGCGACGGCGGCACGTTGCGCTTTCTCGCGCTGCGGGGCCCTATCCGGCGATCGGCGCACAGGATCGGAGGGCATGATGCGGAACCTCGACGGGAGGTCGATCGCGGTAGGGGTGCTGATCGGGGTGGCCGCCGTCGTTTCAGTCGGCGCGGCCAGGATACCACCAAGCAGCCCCAAGTGCCCGTGGCGGCTGGAAATGTCTCGCACCACTGCGGAGGCATGGCGCCTGAATACCGGGACCGGACAGCTTGAGGCGTGCATGGTCGGACTGGGAGGAGAGCCGCCGAACCCCTTTACCGGGGCGCAGTGTATGCCGATGCCGGCCCCAGAGGCACCGGGGCCCACATTCGATCCCAACAAGCCGTTCGTGGTGATCTCGCGGCCGGCGCCGACGGCCGCGCCTGCGGTCCCGAAAACAGCGCCCACGCCGGGGCCCTGGAAAAACTACACGCCGCCGGTCCGGTAGCTTGCGCCGCCGACGGCTTCGCGCAGGCCAATTCGCCGCCGCGTGTTGACATGGCGTTGACACGACGGCGGCTGGCTTCGGCGGGGTCCGGCTAAACCATTGAAAGGATGGTAGCGGCGGGCGGATTTGAACCACCGACCAAGGGATTATGATTCCCCTGCTCTACCGCTGAGCTACGCCGCCATCCACGCCGGGAGAGGCG
>JAKAZN010000079.1 GCA_021815835.1 Pseudomonadota bacterium | reverse complement strand
TCACCGACGCGCGGGAGGTCTCGCGCACCGACGTGGTCATTGCGGGGATGGTGACGATCGGGCTTGCCGGATTCCTGTCCGACCAACTGGTGCTGATGATCAGCCGGCGGCTGTTGGCGTGGAACCCGCGCCAGGGCGGGGCGTGATGGACGCGGTGTCCGGCCCGATCCTGCATATCGCGGCCGTGCACAAACGCTTCGCCGGCGCCGGCGGGGAGGTGGAGGCGTTGCGCGCGGTCAGCCTGACCGTCGCGCGCGGCGAATTCATCTGCCTGATCGGCGCGTCCGGCTGCGGCAAATCCACCCTGCTGCGCCTGATCGGCGGGTTCGAGACACCGACCGAGGGCGAGGTCCTGATGGATGGGCGCGCGGTCGCCGGCCCGGGGCCGGAACGCGGCATGGTGTTCCAGGATTACGGCCTGTTCCCCTGGCTCTCGGTTCGCCGCAACATCGAATTCGGCCCCGCCGCCCGTGGCCTGGCGGCGCCGGCGCGGCGGGCGCTCGCGGACCGCTTCATTGCCATGATCGGGCTGGATCGCTTTGCCGATGCCTACCCGCATCAGCTCTCGGGCGGCATGAAACAGCGGGTCGCGATCGCGCGCGTGCTGGCCAATGACGCCGCGGTGGTGCTGATGGACGAGCCGTTCGGCGCGCTGGACGCCATGACGCGGGAACGGTTGCAGGCGGAATTGCTGGGCTTGTGGGCGAGCGCCGGGCTGACCGTGCTGTTCGTGACCCACGCGATCGAGGAGGCGATCCTGCTCGCCGACCGGATCGTGGTGATGACGCCCGGCCCCGGGCGGATCACGGCGGAGATCCCGGTGGACCTGCCGCGCCCGCGGGATGTGGTGTCGGCGGAGTTCAATGCCTTGCGCCGGGAGCTGGGCGCATTGCTGCATTCGCGCTGAGAAGCGGGGGTTGAGACCCTACCCGCGGCAGCGCCCGGCCGCCCAGAGCGCGGTCTTTCGCACTTCCGGGTCCGCATCCGCCGCCGCCTCGGCCAGCGCCGGGAGCGCCGCCGGATCACGGATTTCCCCCAATGCCGCCGCGGCTTCCTTGCGCAGATTGCTGACATCGCTGCGGAGTGCGCCGATCAATGCCGGCAGCGCGCGCCTTGCGCCGAGCCGGCCCAGGCTCGCGGCCGATTTCAGCCGCACCTGCCAGACCGGATCGTCCATCGCTTCGATCAGCGCGGGCTCGGCTTCGGCCAGGCGGGTGCGTCCGATCGTCGCCGCCGCTTCCTCCCGCACGCGCCAGTCGCTGTCGCGCAGGCCGGCGATCAGCGCGGGCACGGCAAGCCCGCCGGAGCGGACGAACACCAGGGCCGCCATGGTGGCGCGGCGAACCTCGGGCTCGGGGTCGTCCGCGGTGCGAATGAGGCCGGGCTGCGCCGCCTCGGCGCGGAGCCAGCCGAGCACGCCGATCGCCTCGCGCCGCACGACGGGATCGGGGTCGGTCAGCGCGTCATGCGCCACACCGGCCGCCTCGGGCACGGCGAGCTCGCGCAGCGCGCGCAAGGCCGCCGCGCGCGCGAACGCCGCGCCATGGGAGGCGCGCGCGATCAACAATGGCGCTGCCGACTGCTCCCGCCGCGCTTCCAGGCAGCCGGACGCGGCGCCCCGCACGGTGGGATCGGGGTCGTCGAGTGCCGCCATCAGCGCCCGCGCGGCATCGAGGCCGGGATGTTCTTCCAGCGCGGTCGCCGCGGCGGCACGCACTTCGGCGACGGGATCGGCAAGCCCCGCGATCAGCAGCGCGCGCGCGTCCGGCGCTTCGCTTTCCGCCAGCGCCAGCATCGCCACGCGGCGGATTCCCGCATCGGGGCTGGCGGCGCGGTCGGCGAGGTCTTCGTCTTCGGTGTCGAACAGGGTCATGGTCAGCGCAACAGGTAGGGGATGTTGACGGTGACGGCGCCGGTCGGGCAATCGACCTCGCAGGGCATGCAGTACCAGCACTCGTCGTATTTCATGTAGGCGGCGCCTTTCACCAGATCGATCGCGAGCACATCGAGCGGGCAGACATCGACGCAGACGGTGCAGCCCTTGGCGGCGATGCATTTCGCGTCATCGACGATCACGGGAACGCTGGTGGCGTGGGCGGCGAGCGGCATGGGGCGGTCCTTCTACTCGGCGGCTTGCGCGATCGGGGCGATGCGCAGGCTCTGATAGGCGGTCATTTCCGTCGCATCGACCGGCACGACATAGGGGTCGATCGGGCGCGTGCGATGCGCCATCGCCCCGTTCGCGTCCTTGTACAGCATGGTGTGGCGGAACCAGTTCGCGTTGTCGGTGTCCGGATGATCGACGCGGTAGTGGTAGAAACCCCAGCGGCTCTCGGTGCGGAACAGGGACGCGGCGGCCGCCATGTCGGCGCAATCGAGGATGGATTGCGCCTCCAGTGCGCGCATCAGTTCGTGCGGATCGCGCGCGACCAGATGGTCCATGTCCTCGCGGATCTCGGCGAAGCGTTCCTGGGCAAGACGCATCTTCGCGGTGATCTTCGGCGGCGCCAGGTAGTCGTTGACCAGGCGGCGGGTCTTGTATTCCACCTCGTACGGGCTGAGCCCGTCCTCGCGCCGCGTCGGCGCCAGAACGCGGTCCTGTTCGGCGGCGATCGCGTCCGCATCCGCGTCCGGCAGATCGATATCGGCGCAGAAGGCGGCGGCCTGCTCGCCGGCGATCGCGCCGTTGACGAACGCGCCCAGCATGTAGTTGTGCGGCACGCTCGCCATATCCCCGGCGGCATAGAGGCCGGGAATGGAAGTGCGGGCAAGCTCATCGACCCAGACGCCGGAGGCGCTGTGCCCGGCGCAGAAACCGATCTCCGAGATGTGCATCTCCACCATCTTGTTGCGATAATCGGTGCCGCGGCCGGCGTGGAAGCGCCCGCGGGAGGGGCGTTCGTTGCTGTGCAGGATGGTCTCGATCTCGCCTACCGTCTCGGGCGCCAGATGGGTCATGTTGAGGAACACCGGGCCGTTGCCGCCTTGCAGCTCGCGCCAGAATTCCAGCATCATCTGGCCGGACCAGTAGTCGCATTCGATGAAGCGCTGGCCCTTGTTGTTCGCGGTGTAGCCGCCGAACGGGCCGGTGACGTAGGCGCAGGACGGACCGTTATAGTCCTTGATGAGCGGGTTGATCTGGTAGCATTCGAGGTTCGCGAGCTCGGCGCCGGCGTGATAGGCCATCGCGTGGCCGTCGCCGCAATTGGCCGCGTTCTCATAGGTGCCGAACAGATAACCCGAGGCCGGCAGACCGAGCCGACCGGCCGCGCCGCATGCCAGGATCACGGTCTTCGCCCGGACCACCAGGAATTCGCTGGTCCGCGTATTCACCCCGATCGCTCCGCCAACCCGCCCGTCCGCTGTAGTCAGCAGCCGCGTGGCCATGTAGCGGTTGATCACGCCGATGCGCAGCCGGCGGAGTTGCCGATACAGCACCTTCTTCACGTGATGGCCCTGCGGCATCGGCAGCACATAGGTGCCCATGTGATGCACCTTGCGCACCGCATAGTCGCCGGCGCCGTCCTTCTCGAACTTCACGTCCAGCTTATCGAGGTAGCGGATCATGTCGAAGCTGCCGTTGGCGTAGGCCATCAGCGCCTTCTGGTGCACGATCCCGTCATTGGCGATGGTGATCTCCTTCACGTATTGCTCGGGCGTCGCGTAGCCCGGGATCACCGCGTTGTTGAGCCCGTCCATGCCCATGGAGATCGCGCCGCTGCGCTTGACGTTGGCTTTCTCCAGCAGCACGACGCGCAGGGCGGGGTTCGCCTCCTTGGCGCGGATGGCCGCCATCGGGCCGCCGGTGCCGCCGCCGATCACCAGCACGTCGGCCTCGATCGTTTCGGTCTTCGGTGCGCTCATGCGCCGCACTCCGCTGCGAGTTCATCGAGATAGGCGAAGGGGAACACGCCGCGCGCATGTCCGTCCGAGAAAGCCAGGTTGAGCGCGTAGCCGCCGATCGGCGCGGCCGCGGCCAGACGGATGCCGTCCTCCGCCACCACCGGAGCGCCGCGCCGCGCCGCCGCGGTGCAGCCGGCGCAGCGGCAGGCGGCACGCAAGGCGCGGGCCGGCAAGACGATCTCGGCCCCGCCCCGATGCAGCACCAGCGCCGCCCCACCCGGACCGATCGTGATCCGACCGGGTGGTTCCGTCGCGGCGCGGTGCTGGTTCATGCGTGTCGTCCCTTGCATCAGGCTGCCAATATGACGGGGCCGATCGGCGACAGCGAGCAACTAGTTGCGCTGCATCGCATTCCCTCCGGTCATCGTCATCGACATGCCCTGCTGACCGGCCATCTCGACCGCCATCGCCGCGTCGCCGCCGATCGCCTGGGCCAGGGTCTGCACCTTCGCGCCCTTCGCGGCGCGGGTGGCCTCACCCTCCGTCATGAAGGCGACGGTTCCCTTGCCGGGCAGGGTCACGAAATAGGCATCCTGCGCGAACAGCTTGAGCCCGGTGTCGTGGTCATAGACATAGGCCGCATCGATCTTGCGTTTCGCGGCCGTTGCCGCGCGGATCTGGGCAAATAGCGCATCGACCGAGGCGGCGGGCGTCACCTTCGTGCCCGCAAGCCAGAGCTCGGGCGACAGCGCGATATTGGCCTTCGGATTGTATGGGCTCGCCGCCAGCGCCTTGGCGTAGTTCATGCCGAGCTCGCGATAGGCTGTCTGCATGAAGGTGGGATTGACCCAGGACTTCACGTCGAGCGGCGGGATATGCGCGTATTTCGCCAGGATGGAGTGATCGTAGGCGAGCGTCTTGACCCAGAGCGGCTTGAAGGTCGGATCGGCGTGCAGATACCCGCCCTGGCTGAAATAGAGGTAGAGCACCTCCTTCGGAATCATGGTCCATTTCGACATCATCGCCGCGGCCCGCTGCGGGTCCGCCTTGATCCATTTCTGCGCCGCGATCAGCGCCTTGACATAGGCGACGACGATCGCCGGATGCTTGTCGGCGAACGCCTTGGTCACGACGATGCCGTGCAGATAGGGGATGTTGGTGGAGGCCCCGGAATAGATCATCCGCCCGGTGCCCTTGTATTCCATGAACTCGGAGATCGGGCAGAAATCGGCGTGCGCCGCGATCTTGCCGGTGGCGATCGAGGCGATGCCCACCATCGGGTCCTGGTTCACCACATGGAACTTGTCCATCGGGATGTGGGCGTCGTCCGCCATCTCGAACAACATGCCCCAGGCGGCGCTGCCGATCGGCACCGAGATCGCCTTGCCCGCGAGATCGGCCACGCTCTTGATCGACGAATTCGCCGGCACCACGATGCCGTTGCCGGCGCCCGTAAGGTTGTAGTTGGTGAGCGCGATCAGATAGGAGCGCTCCTTGGCGGTGGCCTGGAACCGCGCGCCGTTCACGACCAGCGGATAATCGCCCATCACGCCGAAATCGAGCTTGCGCGCCAGCATCATCTGCGTGATCGGCGCGCCGGAGGAATAATCGCTCCACTCGACATCATAATGGACGCCGGCATAGGGGCCGGTATGCGGCAGGTATTTCTGCAGCAGCTTGAGGTGCATCACCGCGACCCCGGCAGGGTAGGTGTCGGTGCACATGGTCTGATGACCGATCCGGATATCGATCGTCTTGGCCGCGGCCGGCGCAACCAGCGCCGTCAGCAGACCGAGGGTGAGAGCAGCGCGGCGCAGCATCCTGAAACCTCCGCATGGGGTGCCAAGGCCGCCGTCCCGAACGGGACCGGCGGGCGTGCCGCGATCGCTGCGTATCCTTTCCCTTGTCTTCCATCATGCCGGCGCGCGGGGTCGGAGCAAGTCCAACCCACGCCGGATGGCAACTAGTTGCCGAGGGGCGGCCCTCAGGCCGCCTCGCTCTCCGTCTCCGCCCGCCGCTCGCTGCGCTTGCGTTCATGCGGGTCGAGGTGGCGCTTGCGCAGCCGGATGGCGCTGGGGGTCACCTCCACCAGCTCGTCGTCTTCGACGTAGGCGATCGCCTGCTCCAGGCTCATGCGCCGCGGCGGGATCAGCAGCATCGCGTCGTCCTTGCCGGCGGCGCGGATGTTGGTGAGCTTCTTTTCCTTGATCGGGTTCACGTCGAGGTCGGATCCGCGGGCGTGCTCGCCCAGGATCATGCCGACATAGACCTTGTCCCCTGGCGAGACGAACAAGGTGCCGCGCTCCTGGAGGTAGAACAGCGCGTAGTGGATCGCCTCCCCGTCCGAATTGGAGATCAGCGAGCCGGAGCGGCGGCCCTCGATCGGGCCTTTCCACGGCCCATAGCCGGCGAACAGCCGGTTCATGATGCCGGTGCCGCGCGTGTCGGTGAGGAATTCGTTATGATACCCGATCAGGCCACGGCTCGGGATCGCAAACGTCAGCCGCACCTTGCCGCCGCCGGAGGGGCGCATGTCGCGCAGCTCGCCCTTGCGGCGGCTGAGCTTATCGACCACGACGCCGGCATAGGGCTCATCGACATCGACCAGCGCCTCTTCCATCGGCTCCTCGCGGGCGCCGGTGTCCGGATCGCGCCGGGTCAGCACGCGCGGGCGGCCGATGCAAAGCTCGAAGCCCTCGCGACGCATGGTCTCGATCAGCACGCCGAGCTGAAGCTCGCCGCGGCCGGCGACCTCGAACGCCTCGGTCTCGTTGCTGTCGGTCACCTTGATCGCGACGTTGCCTTCGGATTCGCGGAACAGCCGGTCGCGGATCTGGCGCGAGGTGACCTTCTTGCCCTCCCGCCCGGCCAGCGGGCCGTCATTGATGCGGAAGGTCATCGCCAGGGTCGGCGGATCGACCGGCGTGGCGTGCAGCGGAGCGGCGAGCTCGGGCGCGCCGATCGTGTCGGGCACCGTCGCTTCGGACAGCCCGGCGATCGCGGCGATATCGCCCGCCTCCACCTCATCGACCGGCACCCGATCCAGGCCGCGGAACGACATCAGCTTGGTGAGCCGTCCGGTTTCGATCACCCGTCCGTCGGCATGCAGCACCTTGAGCGGCATGTTGAGCCGGGCCACGCCCTGCTCCACCCGCCCCGTCAGCACGCGGCCGAGGAAATTATCGTAATCCAGGATGGACGCCACCATCGCGAACGGCGCGTCCGGCAGGACCGTCGGCGACGGCACATGGCGCAGCACCAGATCGAACAACGCCGACAGATCCTTGCGCGGTCCGTCCAGCGCCTCATCGGCCCAGCCCTGGCGGCCCGAGGCATACAGCATCGGGAAATCGAGCTGCGCGTCCGTGGCGCCGAGCGCGGCGAACAGGTCGAAGACTTCCGTGTGGACCTCGTCGGCGCGGGCATCGGAGCGGTCGATCTTGTTGACCACCACGATCGGGTGCAGCCCCTGGGCGAGCGCCTTGCCGACCACGAATTTCGTTTGCGGCAGCACGCCCTCGGCGGCATCGACCAGCACCAGCGCG
>JAKAZN010000078.1:6451-7393 GCA_021815835.1 Pseudomonadota bacterium | reverse complement strand
GCGCGCAGCTTCGAGGTGGCGCGCGTCGGGCGGTTCAAGAAAGGCTCCGGCCTGCCGCTGCGCATCCCGGTGATCGAGATGGTGGAGATCGGCGCCGGCGGCGGCTCGATCGCGCATGTCGATGCGATGGGACGGATCGCGGTGGGGCCGGAGAGCGCCGGCGCGGATCCCGGCCCCGCCTGCTATGGGCGCGGCGGGGAAGCCGCCACCGTGACGGACGCGAATCTGCTGCTGGGCCGCTACGATCCGGCGCGCTTCGCCGGCGGGTCGATGGCGCTGGACCCGGACGCGGCGCGGGCGGCGATGGCGGCGCGCGTGGGCGGGGCGCTGGGGCTGACGCCGGAGCTGGCCGCGCTCGGCGTGATCGAGATGGTCGATGAGAACATGGCCAACGCGGCGCGGGTGCACGCGGTGGAATCCGGCGCGACCCTGGCCGGGCGGACCTTGATCGCCTTCGGCGGCGGCGGGCCGGTCCATGGGTGGCGGATCGCGGGCAAGCTCGGGATCGACCGCGTGCTGGTGCCGGAGGGCGCGGGGGTGGGCAGCGCGATCGGCTTCCTGCGCGCCCCGGTGGCCTATGAGGTGGTGCGGAGCCTGTATCAACGCTTGTCGGCGTTCGACGCGGGCGCGGTCTCGGCGCTGCTGGCATCGATGGCCGCCGAGGCGCGGGCGGTGGTCGCGGCGGGCGCGTTCGGCGCGGCGGTCACCGAACGCCGCGTGGCATTCATGCGCTATGTCGGCCAGGGGCACGAAATCCCGGTGGCGCTGCCGGCCGGTGCGTTGGGGCCGGACGCGGCGGGGACGATCCGCGCGGCCTACACCGAGGCGTACGGCCGGTTCTACGACCGGCCGGTGCCGGGCTCCGATATCGAGATCATGAGCTATGCCGTGCTCGTGGCGACCGAAACCACGCCGCCGCCGCCTGTGCCGGATGCGCCGGCA
>JAKAZN010000078.1:0-6441 GCA_021815835.1 Pseudomonadota bacterium | reverse complement strand
GCGACACCGCCACGGGGAAATCGGCGCCTGGGCCGTCTATCCGCGCGCCGGCCTGGCGCCCGGCGCGCGGATCGCGGGGCCGGCGATCGTCGCGGAGGCGGCAACCTCCACCCTGGTCGGGCCGGGCTGGAGCGCGACGGTGACCGGGGCGGGGTGGATCGAGCTGCGGCGGGACGCCGCGCGGTGATCGGCGGTCAGCCGATCGCGCCGATGACGGAGCCGGCCTGACCGGCCAGCGTCTGGAGCTGTTGCAGCAGGTCGCTCGACAGCAGCCCCCCGGCGCCGGACGCGGCCAGACTCGCGGCCTGCATCCCCGAGCCGGACGCGGCGGCCTGGCTCGTCTGACGGGATGCGGCGTCCATATCCTGCCCGAAGCCATCGCCGTGATGGCGATGCGGCGGCGCCTGGGTGGACGCGGCCGGGGAGGACGAAAGCGAGCCGATCGGGGCGCTGAGGGTCATGGCGGATGCTCCGCTGGGGTGGGGACGGAGGCTGGAGCGCAACCGGCGTGCCAGCGCGGAACCGGCGGATTTCCGTGGCCTGGCGCGGCGGGCCGGCAGGATGTGCCGGGCAGCGCATGCCGGGAGGGGCATGCCGGGGGGGGCATGCCGGGGGGCGCCGCTACAACCCCAGCCGCCGCGACAATGCGGACGCGAACCGCCCGCCCGGGTCCACCGCCGCGCGCATCGCGCGAAACCGCTCCAGCCCCGGATAGAAGCGCAGCATCGCCGGCGCCATCCGCGCATCCTTCGCCAGATAGAGCCGCCCGCCGTGATCGGCCACGATCGCGTCCAGCTCCCCCGCCAACGCCAGGTTTGCCGCGGTGGCGCGGAAATCGAGCGCCAGGGTGTAGCCCTCCATCGGAAAGGACAGCAGCCCCGGCGCCGGTCCCGCGACATCGCCGAAGCGCTTCAGCACCGACAGGAACGACCCCGCCCCGCTCGCCGCGATGCGGCGCAGCAGCGCCGTCATCCCCGCCCGGCTGGCGGCCAGCGGCAGGACGCATTGATACTGAAACAGACCGGAGCGGCCGTACATCCGGTTCCATTCCAGGATCGCATCCAGCGGGTAGAAGAACGGCGCCAGATCGACCAACGCGGTCCCCGGCCGCCCGGCGCGGAAGTAGAGCGCGTTGAAGGCCCGCACGCTCCAGCGGTTCAGTGTGAAGCCGGGTAGGTCGAACGGCATGCGCCGGGTGCGCGCGGGCGGGCCGGCGACCCGGCTCGGCATGTCGGCCGCGCGCGCATGTTCCCCGCGGGTCAGCACGGAGCGGCCGAGCGCGCGCCCGCCGCTCAGGCAATCGATCCAGGCGACGGAATAGGTCCAGCCGGCAGAGGCCTCGAACAGATCCATCGCCGCGGCCAGGTCCGGCGCGCGCAGGGTCTCGCGCCGGATCATGCTTGTTTCCACCGCGATCATGCGAAACGCGGCGCGCAGGATCACGCCGGTCAGGCCCATGCCGCCGCACGTCGCGGCGAACAGTTCGGCGTCGGCATCGGGCGAACAGCGCCGTACCTCCCCGTTCGCCAGCGCCAGCTCGATCCAGGCCAGATGCGCGCCGAAGCTGCCGGCGACGTGGTGGTTCTTGCCGTGCACGTCGGCCGCGATCATGCCGCCCAGGGTCACGAAGCGGGTGCCGGGGGAGACCGGCGGGAACCATCCGCGCGGGAGGAAACTGTCGATCAGATCGGACAGCATCGTGCCGGCGCGGGCGACGATCCAGCCGGTGTCGGCGTCGAAACTCTCGACCCCGGCGCAGGCGCGCATGTCCATCGTGGCTACGGGATTGAGCGCGGCGTCGCCATAGGCGCGGCCATTGCCGCGGGCGATCAGGCTCGGTTCGGCAACGATCGCGGCCCGCGCCGCCTCCGGTTCCGCCGGCGCGATCACCCGGCAGTCGAGCCGCGGGAAGCGGCCCCAGCCGGACAGGTTGGGCATCAGCCCGGCGCGCCCGGCAGCCAGGCGACGGCGTGCGCCAGCACGACCAGCGCCACCAGCAACGCGCCCACCACCCAGGACACCCAGTCGCGCGCCGCATAGACGATCGGGTCGTCATGCATGTAGCCGCGCGCGGTGGAAAGCCACAGCCGGCACTGCCAGAACAGGAACAGCGGCACGATCCCCCAGAGCAGCGTCGGGGAGGCATAATTGCCCGCTTGGGCCTCGTTCTGCACGAACAGCGCGAGCACGATGCAGGCGGCGAAGCTCGACGCGCAGCCGAAGTTCTGCAGGATGACCGCGTCGCCCGCCATGTAGCCGCGCCGCGCCAGGGCGGTGGACGCGCCGCGCAGCTCCTCCACCCGTTTCACCAGCGCGAGGCTGAGGAACAGGAAGCTCGAAAACCCGAGCAGCCAGAGGGACACAAGGTGGCCCGACGCCTCCCCGCCGCCGAACAGGCGCAAGGTGTAGAGCGTGGCGAGGCAGAACACATCGACCAGCGGCAATTCCTTGAGCCGGACGGAATAGGCGAGCGTGATGGCGGCATAGAGCGCAATCTCCACCCCCGCGCCGGAGGCCAGCGCAAGCACCGCGCCGAGGACCAGCAGGCCCGCGCCCAGCGCAACGCCCGCCCCCACGGACGCCGCCCCGCTGGCGAAGGCGCGGGCGCGCTTGCGCCGGTGCGCGCGGTCGGCGTCGAGATCGAGCAGGTCGTTGAACAGATAGAACGCCGACGCGGTGGCGCAGAACGCCCAGAACGCCAGCGCCGCGCCGCGCCAGGCAAGCGGGTCGCCATAGGCGTGCGCGGTGAGCAGCGGGACCAGCACCAGCAGGTTCTTCACCCATTGATGCGGCCGCATTGCCCGCCACAGCGCCGGGACCGCCGGCGCGCGGTCCGCCACGGCCAGCTCCACCGGGATGCGCGCGCGCACGCGGGCGGCGACATCGGGCGCGGCGTTCACCAGCACCGCCGCGCCGGCCTGGTCCCAGACGGCGAGATCGGCGCGGCTGTCCCCGGCATAGGCGAAGCCGCCCGGCCCGAACCGTTCCGTCAGCGCGCGCGCCTTCGCCGCGCCCTTGAGGTTCGTTTCGCCGTCGGAGGCCAGCACGTCATCGAACAGGCCAAGCTCGGCGGCGACCGAATCCGCCACGGCGCGATCGGCGGCGGTGGCGAGCACCAGCTGCCGGCCGGCATCCTTCTGCGCGCGCAGATAGGCGAGCAAGGTGTCGTTATACGGCAGCAGCGCGGCCGCCGGCGGGGCGGTGGCGGCGACCCGGCGCTTGAACGCGGCGCGGCCGTGGCGGAGCAGGACCAGCAGCGCCGGAACCAGCCGCGCGCCGCGCAGCAGCGCGACCAGGCCCTCGGCCAGGGTGTCGCCGCGGATCAGGGTGCCGTCGAGATCGACCACGAGCGGCAGGGCAGCGATCGCGGCGGCCGGCGGAGCGAGCTGGGTGCTCATCGGGCGCGGGGCGCCGCCTCCGGCGCCGGGAGGACGAAGGCGACCAGGGATTGCATCGTCATCAGCACCAGCAGCGGGAGGAGCTCGAACGTGTCGCGGATCTCGCGCGGCACCGCGCCGATCAGGAACAACACCGCCCAGGGCAAGATCATGATGCAGGAAGCGCGCAGCGCGGGATGCTTGTCGGGGAAGCGATAGAAGGCCAGCACCACCGCGCCGAGCAGGCCGAACAGCAGCGGCAGGGTGATGTGCTCCGAGAACAGGTAGATCTGGCCGGCCAGGTGGATCTCCATCCAGGTGCCGGGATTGGCGGCGAAATACAGGCGCTCGGCGCCATAGACCACCAGGAAGCTGGCGAGCTGGGTGGCAAACAGCGCCAGGTTGCGGCGGAACGGCAGCCGGCCGAGCTGGGCGAACAGGAAGGGCGCGGCATACAGCACCGCGGTTTCCTTGTTCAGGCAGGCCACCGGCATCAGCAGGGTGAACAGCAGCGGTCGTTCCGCGAGCAGGCACCACAGGAACAGCGCGCCGAACAGCAGGGTGCCCCAGTCGTAGGTATGCGACAGGCCGCGCAGGATGATGGCGTTCTCCAGCGCGAACGCCAGATAGACCGTCGCGGCGCCGAGGATGATGCTGCCCCGGAACAGCCGCAGCGCCATCGCGTACATCGTGAGCAGGAACCCGAGATAGAGCCAGAACCCCACGAAGAAATAGGAGACGATCTCGTTGCAGGAGGATTCCCGCCCGGTGCCGTAGCGGGCGCAGATGACCGGGACCTTGGCGGCGAGGAAGGCGGGCGCGGCGCGCGCCAGCGCCGGCACATGCAGCACGTCCCGGGCCAGCCGGATCAGCCCCGGCGCGAACACCCGGTAGGCGAAGGGCCGGGACTGGGTGCCGGCGAGGAAGCGGCGGATGCTGTCATGCGCATCGAGTCCGAACAGCGTCTGGGTCAGTTGGTTGTCGGTAGCCTTCCAGGCCAGGAACGCGCAGACGACGACCATCGCCGCCGTCATCGCCGCCCGCACCGCGCGCCAGGCCAGCACCGCGTTCCACAGGACGCGCAGGTCCGACAGCCTCGGGCCGGAATCCTCGCGCCAGGCGGCAAGGATCGAGGGCGGGAAGGGCATGGAAGCTCCGCGGCTTGGGGCGGGGCATCGGGGCGGGCCGGGCGATGCCTTGCATTGCCCGTCAAGAGACCACAAAACCGGCTCCCCGGCCAGAACCATTCCGCCTCCGCCCCGTTTCCTCCCCTCCTTTCCCTTGGGCGAGCACCCCGCGATGCTGATCTTCCACGACTGGCGCGACCTGCCCGAGGCCGCCCGCTGCGCGACCGTGGCGCTGGGCAATTTCGACGGCGTCCATCGTGGCCACGCCGCGGTGATCGCCGCCGCCCGCGCCGCCCGCCCGGACGCGAAGCTGGCGGTCCTGACCTTCGAGCCGCATCCGCGCGAGGTGTTCCGCCCCGACGACCCGCCCTTCCGCCTGACGCTGGCGGCCGAGCGGGCGGACGCGCTGGCCGCGCTCGGGGTGGATATTCTCTACGAACTGCCGTTCACGCCGGAATTCAGCCTGACCAGCGCGGAGGGGTTCGTGGCCGACGTGCTGGCCGCCGGGATCGGCGCGCGGCATCTGACCGCGGGGCGGGATTTCGCCTTCGGCCACCGCAAGGGCGGCGGGGCCGGGTTCCTGGCCGATCGCGCCGCCGCGCTGGGGATCGGGATCACCCTCATTCCGCCGGTGAAGGATGCGGAGGGGCCGCTCTCGTCCTCGCGCATCCGCCGGGCGCTGGCGGAGGGCTATCCGGAGCGCGCGGCCGAGGAACTGGGCCGGCCCTGGGCGATCCGCGGCGAGGTGGCGCATGGCGACGCGCGCGGGCGGACGATCGGGTTTCCGACCGCGAATATCGCGCTGGGGCGGCATCTGGAGCCGGCGCGGGGGGTGTACGCGGTGACGGTGCGGCTGGCGGATGGCTCGGTGCGCGGCGGGGCGGCCAATCTCGGCCGGCGGCCGACGGTGAATGCCGGGACGGAAAGCCGGCTGGAGGTGCATCTGTTCGATTTCGACGGGGATCTGTACGGGGCGGAGCTGACAGTGGGGCTGATCTCCTATCTGCGGCCGGAGGTGAAATTCCCCGGGCTGGACGCGCTGCGCGCGCAGATCGCGGCGGACGCGGCGGAGGCACGGCGGCTGCTGGCGGCGCGGGGGCTGGGGGGCTGATGGTGAAGACGTGACGGCCCTTCGGGGCGGGGCGAGGAAGAAGGATTTGAACGCCAAAAACACAAACGAGTCTGATGCCTCGGAGGCCCTGCGCGTTGCGTTTCTTCCTGGGCAATTTTTTCGCCGGCGCGAACAGCAAAATCCTGCCAAACCCGAGACCGAAGCTGCCGCCCTCTTGCCGCCGCCCACGCTTGTCCGCTCATTCGCCCGCCTCCCGCACGGAGACAGCCCGATGCCCCCTCCCATCCCGCCCGCGGCCATCGCCGCCGCCGTCGCGGCCGAGCGGGACCGCGCCGCCACCCTGTTCGACCGCCTGCGCGCCGACGGCGACGCCCCGCCCGGGGTCAGCCGCGATCCCTATGGCCCGGGCGAACAACGCGCCCACGCGACCATCGCCGAGGCGGCCGCCGCGCTCGGCCTGGAACGCACCGGCGATCCGGCCGCGAATCTCTATGCCACCTGGCCGGGCACGGACCGGGCCCTGCCGCGCATCGTGATCGGCTCGCATCTCGATTCGGTCCCGCATGGCGGCAATTTCGACGGCGCGGCCGGGGTGGTGGCGGGGCTGGTCGCGGTGGCGGCGCTCCGGCGCCTCGGCCTGTTCCCGGCGCGCGACGTGACGGTGATGGGCATCCGCGCGGAGGAAAGCGTCTGGTTCCAGGTCTCCTATATCGGCAGCCGCGCCGCGCTCGCCACCTTGCCGCCGGGCGCGCTGGAGGTGCGCCGCGTCGATACCGGGCGCACCCTGGCCGCGCATATCGCGGAATGCGGGGGCGATCCGGCCGCGCTCGCCGCCGGGCAGCGCGCGCTCGATCCCGCATCTATC
>JAKAZN010000077.1 GCA_021815835.1 Pseudomonadota bacterium | reverse complement strand
ACCATATGTCCGGCGCCCAAATCAGCCAGAAACGGCGTGCCGACCCCAAGTCCCGCGACGGCGGGGAACCCGCCCCGCCGCCGCCGCCCCCAACCTCACGGCAGCACCTTGCCCGGATTGAGCAGCCCGCGCGGATCGAGCGCGGCCTTGATCCGCCGCATCGTCTCCAGCTCCGCCCCGCCGCGCCACGCGGGCATCATGTACGGCTTGAGCCGCCCCACCCCGTGCTCGGCGGAAAAACTGCCATCGAAACGGCGCACCACCGCGTTCACGGTGTCCATGATCGCGTGGTCCTGGGCGAGGAACCAGGCCGGATCGGCCCCCTCGGGCTGCTCCAGGTTGAAATGGATATTGCCGTCGCCCAGATGGCCGAACGGCACCGCGCGGATCCCCGGCATCAGCGCGGCGCAGGCAGCGGTCGCGGCGGCGATGAAGTCCGGCACCGCCGACACCGGCACCGAAACGTCGTTCTTCACCGAGGCGCCCTCGCGCTTCTGCGCCTCGGAATGTTCTTCCCGCAGCCGCCAGATCGCCGCGCGCTGGGCATCCGATTCGGCGATCGCGGCGTCCGCGATCAGGCCCGATTCCAGCGCCGCTTCCAGCACGGCCTCCAGCCCCGCGCGCAAGCCACCATCCTGGCGGGGGGTGGCAAGCTCGACCAGCACGTAATGATCGGCCGGCCGGGCCAGCGGCAGGACCGCGCCCGGAATATGGCGCAGCACGAAGCCCATCCCCTGGCCCGACATGTATTCGAACGCCTGGATCGCGCCCGGATCGTACGCCTGGAACCGGCCGAACAACGCCAGCGCGGCCTCCGGTGAGGCGGCGGCGCACAGCGCGACCGCGGTCTCGCGCGGGCGCGGCGCCAGCTTCAGGACCGCGGCGGTGATGATGCCGAGCGTGCCTTCCGAGCCCACGAACAACTGGCGCAGCGCGTAGCCGGTATTGTCCTTGCGCAGCCGGCGCAGACCGTTCCAGACGCTACCATCGGCGAGCACGACCTCCAGCCCCAGTACCAGGTCGCGTGCATTCCCGTATCGTACGGTATTATTCCCCCCGGCGTTGGTGGCCAGCACGCCGCCGATCTGCGCCGACCCTTCGGAGGAGATGGACAGACCAAGCAGGCACCCCGAAGCGGCCGCCGAATCCTGCGCCGCTTTCAAGGTGACGCCGGCCTCGAGCGTCATCGTCAGGTCGCGCGCATCGACCTCCCGCACCCGGTTGAGCCGCGCCAGGCTGAGCACGACCTCGCTGCCGTCCGCGTCCGGCGTGGCGCCGCCGACCATGGAGGTATTGCCGCCCTGCGGCACGACCGGCACCCCGGCCTCGGCGCAGAGGCGCATCGCGGTGGCGACCTGCGCGGTGTCGGAGGGGCGGATCACCGCCCGCGCGTGCCCCTGGTACAGGCGCCGCCAATCCTCGGCGTAGGCGGCGGTATCGGCGGGATCGGTGAGCAGGCCGGCGGGGCCAAGCGCGCTCCGGAGCGCGTCCAGGAGGGAGGGGATCGGGTCGGGCATGGCGGCTTCGGTGCTCCGGCGGGGACAGGGTCCGGTGGGTGGACGGTCTTTACGCCGGAGTGGGGCGGGGAGGGGAGGGCCGCCGTTGCCGCCCCCGTTCAATGCGGCTTGAACGCCTCGAACGGCTCCCGGCACGTCAGGCACCGATGCAACGATTTGCACGCGGTCGCGCCGAACGCGCTGATCACCTCGGTGGCGGCAGCGCCGCAGCGCGGGCAGGCAGGCGTCTCCCCCGGCGCGCCCGGCGGGGCGATTCCGGCGGAAGCAAGCTTCGCCCGCCCGGCCGGCGACAGCCAGGACGCGCTCCAGGCCGGGGCCAGGACGGTGCGCAACCGCACCGGCCCGATCCCCGCCGCCGCCAGGTTCGTTTCGATGTCCCAGCCGATGACGAGCATCGCCGGGCAGCCGGAATAGCTCGGCGTGATCGTCACCTCCCACGCCCCGTCCCGCCACGCCACGTCACGCAGAATCCCGAGCTCGCCGATCGTCACCGAAGGCAGTTCGGGGTCGGCGACCGAGGCCGCCGCCGCCCAGGCCCGATCCCGCGCGGGCCCGTTCATCCCACCCCGAAATCGATCAACTGGCGCACCGGCGCGCCCGATTTCAGCCGCGCGAAGCCGGCGTTGATCTCATCCAGCTTGATGCGCCCGGAGATCAGATGATCGAGCTTCAGCTTTCCCTGCTGCCACAACGACAACAGCCTCGGCATATCGACGCGGAAACGGTTGCCGCCCATCGAGGTACCCTGGATCTTCCGGTCGCGCAGGAAATCCGCCCCATGCAGCTCGATCTTGGTGCCGAACGGAATCATCCCGATGATCGTCGCCGTCCCGCCCGGGCGCAGCATGGCGAAGGATTGCTCGGCGGTGGCCTTGGACCCGATCGCCTCGAAGGAATAGGGCACGCCGCCCCCCGTCATCTCCTTCACCGCCGCGACCGCGTCCACGTTGGAGGCGTTGATGGTGTCGGTCGCGCCCATCGCGCGCGCCAGCTCCAGCTTCGCCGGGATGGTATCGATCGCGATGATCCGCTCCGCCCCGGCGATCGCCGCGCCGTTCACCGCCGACAACCCGATCCCGCCGCAGCCGATCACCGCGACCGTGCTGCCCGGTTCCACCTTGGCGGCGTGGAACACCGCGCCCACCCCGGTCATCACGCCGCAGCCCACCAGGGTCGCGCGATCGAGCGGGATGGCGGGATCGATCTTCACCACCGCGTGCTCATGGACCAGCATCTGCTCGGCGAAGGCGGACAGGTTGAAGGCCTGGTGCAGCACGTCGCCCTTCCACCGCAGCCGCCGGGCCGCGCCGGGCATCAGCTTCACCTCGGTGTTCTCGCACAAATTGGGATGACCCGTGGCGCATTGCGCGCACTCGCCGCAGAACACGGAAAGACAGGTGATGACGTGATCGCCGGGCTTGACGTAGGTTACGTCCTCGCCCACGGCCTCGACCACCGCGGCCGCCTCGTGGCCCAGCACGACGGGCAGCGGGATCGGATACAGCGCCTCGATGAAATGCAGATCGGAGTGGCACAGCCCGGCGAAGGCGGTGCGCAGCAGCACCTCCCGCCGCTTGGGTTTCTCGATCTCGACCGTTTCAATGGCAAGCGGGGTGTTCGGCTCGATCAGGACCGCGGCGCGCATGGGTGTTCCCTCCGTCGGATGACCCGGGGAGCATGGCCCCGAAGCTCCCTCCGCGCCAGCCCCGCCCCCTCTCTTGCCCGGACCCCGCGAATCGGTCCCCATGCGCGGATGGAGGACGTCACGACGCCACCCGAACCCGACCCGGCCGGACGGCGCGCCCGCTTTGGCCTCGGCGCGCTGAATTTCTTTCTCGCCGCCACGCAGACGGGGTTTGGTCCGTTCATCCCGGTCTTCCTGACCGGTCTGGGCTGGAACCAGGGCGATATCGGCTTCGCGCTCAGCCTTGGCACGATCGCCGCCATCGCGAGCCAGCTGCCGGCGGGCGCGCTGGTCGATTTCATCGCCGCCAAGCGCAAATTGACCGCGGCCGCGCTCGCGCTGACCGGCGCGAGCGCGCTGCTGTTCGCGCTCTGGCCGCGGCCCGGGGCGGGGTTCGTAGCGCAGATCTGGGCGGCGCAGATTCTGCACGCGGTGGCGGCGAGCGCGCTCACCCCGGCGATCGCGGCGCTCACCCTCGCGGTGTGCGGCCATGAGGGATTCAGCACCCAGCTCGGCACCAATGCGCGCTACGCCTCGATCGGTGCCGCGGGCGCGGCGGCGCTGCTCGGCGGCTTTGCCCATTTCCACTCCGAGCGCGCGGTGTTCGTGGTGACCGGCGCGCTGGTGCTGCCGGCGATCGCGGCGCTGGCGCTGCTGCGCCCCGCACGCGTTGCCGTATCGATCGATCACCCGGCGCTGCTGCCCCCGGCGGTGCGACGGGCCAGGGTGGGCCCGCCCTGGCGCATCTTCTTCACCTTGCACCTGCATGTTTTCGCGATCGTGGTGGTGTTGTTCCAACTCGCCAACGCGGCGATGCTGCCGTTGGCGCTGGGCCGGCTTGCCCAGACCGGCCAGGCGGGCGGGTTCGTCGTCTCCGCCAGCGTGATCGTGCCGCAGATGGTGGTCGCGGCAACCTCGCCCTGGCTTGGTCGGATGGCGCAACGAGTCGGACGACGGCCCCTGCTGCTGATCGGGATTGCCGCGCTGCCGTTGCGCGGATTGTTGTTCGCGACCCTGCCGGGCGCGCCGGCGCTGATCGGCTTCGAGGTGCTGGACGGGATCAGCGGCGCGGTGTTCGGTATCATGCTGCCGCTGATTGCCGCGGACCTCACGCGCGATAATGGGTATCTCAATCTGGCAATCGGCGCGCTGAGCCTTGCGGTGAGTATCGGGGCGACGATCAGCACGTCACTGGCGGGATGGATTTTCGTCGTCGCCGGCGCGCCGGCGGCGTTCCTCGCGCTCGCCGCGGCCGGGGCCGCAGCCTGGGCGACGATCCTGGTGGCGATGCCGGAGACGCGGCCCGCGCCGCGTGCCGGGTTGGCGGCGGCGGACTAGACGATCGCCTCGGTCGAGCGCGCCAGCTCCCGCAGCAGGTATTTCTGGATCTTCCCGGTGGAGGTCTTCGGCAGGTCGCGGAACAGGATCCGCTTCGGCACCTTGAAGCCGGCCAGATGCTCGCGCAGGAACGCGCGCAATTCGGCCTCCGTGACCGTGGCCCCCGGCTTCAGTTCCACGAATGCGCAGGGTGTCTCGCCCCATTTCGCGTCGGGCTGCGCGACCACCGCGGCGCTCATCACCGCGACGTGGCGATAGAGCGCCTCCTCCACCTCGATCGAGGAGATGTTCTCGCCCCCGGAGATGATGATGTCCTTGGAACGATCGCGAATCTTCACGTAGCCGTCGGCCTGCGTCACCGCCAGATCGCCGGTGCGGAACCACCCCCCCGCGAACGCCGCTTCGGTCGCGGCCGGGTTGGCCAGATACCCCTTCATCGTGATGTTGCCGCGGAACATGATCTCGCCCATCGTTTCGCCATCGGCGGGGATGGCCGCGCCCGTCGCCGGATCGCGCACGCTCATCGCCTCCTGCATCGGCGCGCGCACGCCCTGGCGGCCGTTGCGCTCGGCGCGGCGATCCAGCGGCAGGCCCGCCCAGTCCGGCTGCTTGGGACAGAGCGCGGCCGGGCCGTAGGTTTCGGTCAGGCCATAGACATGGGTGAGGTCGATGCCCGCCTCCTCGGCCCCGGCGATGATCGCGGCCGGCGGCGCCGCCCCGGCCACCTGGCCCGCGATGCGATGGCCCAGGCCGGCACGCAGTTCCGCCGGCGCGTTGATCGCGGTCGCATAGACGATCGGCGCGCCGCACATATGCGTGACGCCATGATCGCGAATCGCGCGCCAGATCGCCGGTCCCTCCACCTTGCGCAGGCAGACATTGGTGCCGGCGCGCTCGGCGACCGACCAGGGAAAGCACCAGCCGTTGCAATGGAACATCGGCAAGGTCCAGAGATAGACCGGATGGGCCGGCATGTCCCAGCTCAGGATGTTGCTCAGCGCGTTCAGATAGGCGCCGCGGTAGTGATAGACCACGCCCTTGGGATCGCCGGTGGTGCCGGAGGTGTAGTTCAGCGCGATCGCGTCCCATTCGTCGGGCGGATTGTCCCATATGAAGCCCGGATCACCGCCCCGAAGGAAGGTCTCATAGTCGGTCTCGCCCAGCTTCTCCCCGCCCACCGCCTCGGGATCGTCGATATCGATCACCAGCGGCGCGTCGTCCAGCAGCGCCAGCGCGCGGGAAACCGTGGGCGAGAACTCGCGGTCGGTGATCAGCGCGCGCGCCCCGCCATGGCGCAGCATGAAGGCGATCGTTTCGGGATCAAGCCGCGTGTTCAGCGTGTTCAGCACCGCGCCCAGCATGGGCACGCCGAAATGCGCCTCGTAGATGGCCGGCACGTTGGGCGCCATCACCGCGACCGTGTCGCCGCGCCCGATCCCGCGCGCGGCCAGCGCCGAGGCCAGTCGCCGGCAACGCTCGTAGGTCTGCCGCCAGGTGTGGCGCATCGCCCCGTGCACCACGGCGAGCCGGTCCGGATGGACCGCGGCGGCGCGTTCCAGGAACGTCACCGGATTGAGCGGGACGTAGTTCGCCGTGCACCGGTCGAGCCCAGCGAGATAGGCGGGATTGGCCATGGACGTGCTCCCTTGGGGGCGTTCTTCCCCGCGCCAGGATAGGGCAGGGGAGGGCAGGGGAACCAGTGCCCGCCCCGCTATGCCCCTTGCCGTACCGCCGGGATCACCTGTTCCGCCAGGATCTGCATCTGCTCCAGCGAATGCGACAGCGCCATCCCCGGCCAATGCGAGCCGAACACCACGTAGTTCACTCCCAGCTGCTTGCGCAGCGCCAGGATCTGCTCCGTCACCTCCGCCGGCGAGCCGAACAGGAACCGATCATCGATCAGGCTGTCGAAATCCTGGTTGAAATCATCCCCCGCCGGCATGACCTTGTCCTGCCCCCAGGCGCGATACGCCTTGTATTTCACTTCCAGCGAGGGCCGCGCCAGCCGGATCGCCTCGGCGCGCGAGGGCGCGATGAACACCTCGCGCATGATCGGGAACTCCGCGGGCATCCCCTTGCCCGAAGCTGCCAGCGCGCGCTTATAGACCTCCATCTGCCGCTCGATCGTCGCCAGCTTGCTGTGCGGGTTGATGTACCAGCAATCGCCCATCCGCGCCGCGCGCCGGATTCCTACATCCGCGTTGGCCCCGAACCATACCGGCGGGCCCGGCTTCTGGATCGGCTTCACCGTGCAATTGGCGTGATCGAGGCGGAAATGGGAGCCTTCCATGGTCACGAAATCCTCGGCCCAGAGGCGGCGGATCGTGGTCAGACATTCCTCGAAGCGCGGGCCGGCCTGTTTCATGGTCGTCCCGAAAGCCTGGAACTCGACCTCCCGGTAGCCCACGCCCACGCCGAAGACGAACTTGCCGTCGCTCATGATGTCGAGCGTCGCCAGTTGTTCCGCCAGATCGAGCGGCTTGTGCAACGGCAGCAGCACCACCCCCGCGACGATCCGCAATTTCGGAAACAGCGCCGCGACCTGGGCGAGGAACGGGATTTGCTGGACGCTCTGGAACGGGTGTGAGCTGTAATGCGATCCTTTCAGGATCGAATCATAGCCCAGCGCCTCGGCGCGCCGCGCGGTTTCCAGGTCCTCGCGCAGCCGCACCCGCATATCGTCGCCCTCGGGATACTGGCCGCGGATCATCACGCCGAATTTCATCGCCCGTTCCTTTCCCCAAACCCCCCGCGCCGCGCGCGGATGGGGGGGCCAGTTGACCCCGGCCGGCCGGCATGGGCAAGCGAGGATGCAGGGGCGCTTGCCGCGAAACGTGTATCGGAACCCGGGCCCCCGCCGAATCGCACGCTCCGGACCCGGGTGCC
>JAKAZN010000076.1 GCA_021815835.1 Pseudomonadota bacterium | reverse complement strand
ATCTACTGGTTTCGGGTGTGACGATGCGGGTTCTGGTCACCGGCGGATCGGGGCAGCTGGCGCGCGCGCTGGCCTCGGGGCCGGAGGTTGTCGTTGTGGGGCGGCCGGACTTCGATTTCGATCGGCCCGAGACGATCGCTTCCGTGCTGCGGGACGCGGCGCCGGCGCTGGTGGTGAACGCAGCCGCCTATACGGCGGTGGATGCGGCGGAGGGGGATTCGGCGGCGGCATATCGCGCCAATCGCGACGGGCCGGCGGCGATCGCGGCGTGGTGCCGGAGCGCCGGGGTCCCGTTGATCCATGTCTCCACCGATTACGTGTTCGACGGAACCAAAGGCGCGGCCTACGTGGAGGCCGACACGGTGGCGCCGCTGGGCGTGTACGGGGCGAGCAAGCTGGCGGGCGAGATCGCGGTGCTGGAGTCGGGCGCGCGGGCGATCGTGCTGCGGACCTCCTGGGTCTATGCGCACACGGGACGCAATTTCGTGCGCACCATGCTGGGGGCGGCGCGCAAGACGCGGTCCTTGCGGGTGGTGGCCGATCAGATCGGTTGCCCGACGACGGCTGTCGATCTGGCGGGCGCAATCCGGGCGATCGTCGCGCGGATCGCGGCCGAGGGCTGGCAGGACCGGTTCGCGGGGCTCGCGCACGCGGCGGGGACGGGGTGGACGAGCTGGCACGGGCTCGCGGTGGCGGTCTTCGAGGAAGCGGCGCGGTATGGCGCCCCGGTGCCGGAGGTGACGGCGATCGGGACGGCGGACTGGCCGACGCCGGTGCGCCGGCCGGCGGATTCGCGGCTCGATTGCGCGCGGCTGGCTTCGGTGTTCGGGGTGGCGCTGCCGCCGTGGCGGGACGGGCTGCGGCGGACGATCGACGCGCTGGCGGCGGCGGGGGAGATCGGGGGGTAGGCGACGGCCGGAGGCTGGGGGCCGGGCGTCTGGATGGTCCGGTCAGGAACGTTGCGAGGCCACCACCGTCTCGATCACGAACAGCGGGCGCCGCTTCGCCTCGATATAGAGCCGGCCCAGATATTCCCCGATGATCCCCAGCACCATCAGCTGCACGCTGCCGATCAGCAGCACGATGCTGGACAGGCTGGTCCAGCCCGGGGTGGTGTGTCCCAGCAGCCAGCTTCCCAGGGTGTAGATCATCAGCAGCAGCGACAACGCCGCCGCCACCCCGCCGAGCACGGAGGCCAGGCGCAGCGGCGCCACGGAGAACCCGGTGATCGCATCGAGCGCGAAGCGGATCATCTTGCGCAACGGATATTTCGTCTCCCCCGCGTAGCGCGCATCGCGGTCGTACAGGATCGGCACCTGGCGCAGGCCGATCCAGCTCACCATGCCGCGGATGAAGCGGTGATGCTCCGGCATCGCGTTCAGCACATCCAGGGCGCGGCGCGACATCAAGCGGAAATCCCCTGCATCGAGCGGGATGTCGATTTCCACCAGCCGGCGCAACAGCCGGTAGAAGGCGGCCGCCGTCGCGGTCTTGAAGCGGGTCTCTCCGGCGCGCGAGCGGCGCTGGCCGTACACGACGTCCGCCCCGGCATCGAGCATCGCCAGCATCGCGCCCAGCAATTCGGGTGGATCCTGCAGATCGGCGTCGATCACCAGCACCCGCTCGCCGCGGCATTGCGTCAGCCCCGCGGTCAGCGCCAGCTGGTGGCCGTGATTGCGCGATAGTTTCACCGCGACCACGGTGGGATCGGTTGCGCTCAGTGCCCGCAATACCTCCCAGGTTCGGTCACGGAGCGGTGCCGAAGACCGCAATCGCGCCAATGGATCAACCGCATGGGGAGATCTCCCGAAACCGAACATCACCCGCGATCATGGCCGATTTGCCGCGGTCTTGCGTGCGAACAGCAATACCGTCGCCTCCCCGATATGATCGACCGAGACCTGGCGCATCCGGGCGCGCAAGCTCGCCAGCGGCACCGAGCTCGGCTGCCCGCCTGGCAGTACGACCCAATCCCGCTTCTGGCGCAACGCGACGGGCAGCGTGCGGATCAGTCGGTCGAAATCCCATTCCGCGGAGATATCGAGCCCCGCCAGCGCGGTCTGCCGTGCCGGGCCCAGATAATACGCCAGGACCCACCGCATCGCCACATTGTCCGACAGGATCACGCCGTCTCCGGGCCGCATCCGGCCACGGATCACCGCGGCCACGCGATCGGTCGGTTGATTGGGCGACTCGTAATAATTGCGCAGTCCCCAGAGATCCCCGGCCAGGATCATCGTGACGAGCGCGATCGCCGCAACGCGCGGCCGCGCCCCGCTCGCCGCGGCGGCGAGCAGAACCGCGTAGGGAAGCCAACTGAAGACGAACTCCCCGATCACGTAGCCGAACACCGGATGGATCAGCCAGAACCCCGCCGCGCACACGATCGGCGGGACCAGCAGCGGCACCAGCACCGGGATCGCCCGCCCGGCGCGGATCAGCGCCACCGCGCCCAGCACCGCGACAACGAGCTGCACCGCGAGGAACAGCGGCGCGGCGCGCCACAGGCTGGACACCCCGAACAGCCCCTGCAGATTGGCGATCACCCCGCCCCAACTGGTCAGGAAATTCGTGTGCCGCAGCGCGATCTGCGCCGGCGTCAGGTTGGTGCGGATCTGCGCCAGGAACCACGGCAGCCAGGTCAGCCACACCGCGATGACCAGAAGCTGCGAGACCGTCCAGTTCGCCAGCCACCGCCACCGACCGGCCAGTTGCGGCAGTGCCGCCAGTGCCACCGCCACGTTCAACCCGAGCAGAAAGAATCCCGCGGGCTGCTGCGTCAGCATCGCCAGCCCGCCGCCCAGGCCCACCGCGAGCCAGCCGAGATCCGTCACCGCCGCCCTCGGGTCCCGGGTCCGCGCCGCGCGCAGCAGGCCCTGGCCGATCCAGTCGCGCCGCGCCTCGGGCGCTGTGAAGATCACCGCGAAGCCCCAGAACGCGATCGACAACAGGAAGGTCTGCAACGCATAGGCGCGTGCCTTCTGCGCCCAGTTCGCAACCATCGGGGTGAGCGCGAACAGGATCCCCGCGATCGTCGCCGTCCGCGCATCGACCAGCCGCCGCGCCGCGCCGTAGAGCGGCGCCACGGCGAGCGCCATCGCCAGCGCCGAGAGCGCTCGCAGCGCGAAAATCCCGTGCCCCAATCGCAACCACTGGCTGAGCGCGAGATAATAGACCGGCGGCTGCGTGTCCTGGGCGATGAAGCGCACCGTCGCCGCGATTCCGCCTCGGGCGACGAAGAAGCTGAACGCCTCGTCGTTCCACAGCGCCTTGTCGGCAAGCCGGAAGAACATCACCCCGGCGGCGAGCGCCACGAGCAGGATCGGCGAAGCCAGGCGGGACAGGCGCATGCGGACCATGATGGCGAGATGACCGCGGACTGGTACCACAAATCCGCCCGCGCCGCATCGACGGATCACCCTCGGGCGGGCACCAGCCGGCGATATAATTCCGGGTCCGTCGCCCCTTCGGTCCCGAACAGCAGCACCCGGCTTCGATCGTTCAGCCCCAGCGCCGCCCGCGCCGCCGGGTCCGCCGCCGCGGCTATCAGCCCCGCCGCGCCGGCCGCGCCGGATTCGCCCGCCTCCACCCCCTCAGCCGCCAGGGCGCGCATCGCCGCCACCGCGGCTTCGTCCGGGATCGCCAGGAACGCCGCCGCCGCCCGCTCCAGCACCTGCCAGGCCAGCAGGCTCGGTTCCCCGCAGGCCAGGCCGGCCATGATCGTGTCCAAGGCGCCGCCGACCGCGACCGCGTGCCCCGCCTCGGCCGAGGCGAGCAGGCAGGCGGCCCGATCGGGTTCCACCACCACGACCGAAGGCGCTGGCGCGAACCCGGCATGCACCTGCACGGCGACCGCAGCGGCCACCCCGCCGACGCCGCCCTGGATGAACACATGCGAGGGCGGCGCGCCGGTCCACTGGTCCGCCGCCTCGTCGGCCATGACCCGATAGCCCTGCATCACCGCGCGCGGTATTTCCGTGTACCCGGGCCAGGAGGTGTCGGAGACGACGATCCACCCTTCCGCCTCCGCCGTCGCGGCAGCCGCGCGGACCGCGTCGTCATAGGTGCCGGGGACGCGGCGGATTTCCGCGCCGAGCCGCGCGATCGCCTCGGCCCGGCCTGGGCTGACCGTCGCATGGACGAAGATCACCGCCCGGCAGCCCGCACGCGCCGCGCCCCAGGCGACGGCGCGACCATGATTGCCGTCGGTCGCACAGGTAACGGTCAGCGCGGCCGGCGGTGCGGCGCGGCGCGCGGCTTCCGCTCCAACCGCCATATCGACGGCATAAGCCCCGCCCAGCGCCTTGAAACTGCCCAGGCCGAAGCGGCCGGATTCGTCCTTGATGCGGATCGCGGCGACGCCGGTCGCGGCGGCGATCCCCGGCAGGTCGCGCAATGGCGTGGGCGCGTAGCCCGGCCAGGCGGCGATGGCGGCGCGGGCGCGGCGGAACCCGGCCTCCGGCAGCACGACCATGCCCGGGGCGCCGGCACGCGGATTGAGGAAACAGCGAAAGCCGGGCGATCGTTCCATCTTTCCCCCTCCCTCGGGCGTCGCACGGCCCGGGCGTGTGGGGCGGATAGACCCCGGCCGGCGCGCGCGCCAGCGCCCATTCCGCTGCCTACCCCGCCACCGCCGCTCGCGCCGCGTCCGCGAACACGCGAACGCCCACCGCCGGTCCGGCCGCTTCCCGCCACGGTGCCGCGTCCAGCATCGCGCGGCCATCCGCCTGCCCCCGCGCCCAGCGGGCTTCCATGCTGGCGCGGCTGAACTCGTAATCCTTGGTCGCGCCTTCCGGTGCCTCGGGCCGGGCGGTCAGTTGCACGATGTCCATCGTGGTGACGCAGGCGATCTCGCTCAGGTAGCGCGCCTCGGGCGTTGTTCGCAGCGCTTCCGGCAACTGCGCCAGCAGCCGGTCCAGACGGTGGCGGATCTCGTGCATCATGGCGAAGGTCTCGGTGCCGAGACGGGTGCGGCTCGCGAACCGGATCTCCTTCATCCGCTCCTCGACCGCGTCCGCATCGCGCGGCACCGCGCCGGCGGCGGCGAAGACATCGACCTGGAACGCCAGCAGGCTGCGGCGCGGGTAGCAGGACAGCACGTATTGCAACGGCGTGTTGGAGACGAGGCCGCCATCCCAGTACGCCTCGCCCGCGATCTCCACCGCGGCGAAGCCGGGGGGCAGCGCGCTGCTCGCCAGGACATGGGCGGGATCGATCCGCGTCTCGCGGCTGTCGAAATAGCGCATCTCGCCGCTGGCCACATGCACCGCGCCAACGCTCAGTCGCGTCGGCCCGGCGGCGATGCGGTCGAAATCCACCAGCCGTTCCAGGGTGCGTCGTAACGGATCTGTATCGTAATGGCTGGGGGGGAAGCCCGCGAGCATCCAGCCGACCGGGTCCCAGCGGTCGAAGAATCCCGGACGGCCGAACGCCAGCGCGCCCGCGACCGCCGCCCCCCGTTCCAGCGCCGCGAAACCAGGGCAGGCGAAGCCGGCGACCAGCGGCGCGGGAGCGGTCACGCCCTCCCAGAACGCGCGCAGCCGGTCCACGCGGTCGGCCGGCGCGTTGCCGGCGATCAGCGCCGCGTTGATCGCGCCGATCGAGATGCCCGCCACCCAGTCGGGCGCGTAGCCCGCTTCCGCCAGCGCCGCGTACACCCCGGCCTGGTAGCTGCCGAGCGCGCCGCCGCCTTGCAGCAGCAGCGCAACCTGTTTGCCCGCCGGGACGATCGCGGCGTTCACGACCCGCTGAACCAGTTGTAGCCCTGGTCCTCCCAATACCCGCCCGGATCGACATTGGTGACACCGAGGGCGACCAGCGATTTCGGGTTCTTGAAGCCGAGCTTGGTCGGGATCCGCAGCCGCACCGGGAAGCCGAACGGTGGCGTAAGCGGGCGGCCCAGGAAATCCAGCGCCAGGATGGTCTGCGGATGGAGCGCCGATGCCATGTCGATACTCGAATAATACCCATCCGCGCAGCGCACCGACACGTACCGCGCGCGCAGATCGGCGCCGATCCGACGGAGGAACCAATGCAGCGGCACGCCACCCCATTGCCCGATCACCCGCCACCCCTCCACGCAGATCAGCCTGGTGATCTGGTTTTCCTGCGGCGCGGCGCGCAGCTCCGTCAGCCGCCAGGGGCGCTTCTCGGCGACCGCGCCGAACAGATCGAGCTTCCAGCTCGCGCCATCGACCACGCGCACCTGGTCGAGATCGTAATAGGCGTTGAATCGCGGTGGGCGGGTGATCTGATCGGGGCGGTAGGTGGGGGCCAGGGTGGCGGGATCGAACAGCGCCGCCTGCACCCGGTCGTTCCACGACGACATCGCCCGCAGCGCGCGATCGGCGAGATCGGGATGATGCGGATGGTCGTAGTCGCAGCCGGTGAGCGCGCCCAGCGCGCCGAAGGCGAGCGCCCGGCCGAGCAGGGCGCGGCGTTCAGACAGCTTGTTCATGGCACGTCCTCCGCCGCCGCTCCGCCGCCGATCATGGGCCACAGCACCCGCGGCACCAGCGCAACCAGCGCCAGATGCACGGCCAGGAAGCCGACGATCCCGGCCATCGCGAGGAAATGCACCACGCGCGAGGCGCGGAATCCGCCGAACACATCGGACAGCCACCAGAGCTGCACCGGCTTCCACACCGCGAGGCCCGAGAGCACCGCCAGCACGCCGAGCGCGATCACGCCCAGATAGAGCGCTCGCTGTACCGCGTTATAGACCCCATGGCGGTGATCGAGCCGCAGCCGCAGCGCCAGCATCGCATCGCGCCAGAGCGCGCGCGGCGTGGGCGGGACGAGCTTGCGGCGAAAATGTCCGCTGACCACGCCCCAAGCCAGATAGGCGATCCCGTTCAGCACCAGCAGCCACATCGCCGCCAGATGCCAGGCGATCGCGGCACCCAGCCATTGTCCGATGGTGATGCTTGTGGGGAAGCTGAAGGGAAAGATCGGCGCGGCGTTATAGATCTGCCAGCCGCTGCCGATCATGGTCAGGATCGCCAATGCATTCAGCCAGTGCATGAGGCGCAGCGGCCAGGGATGGATTGGTCGGGATCGGGGGGATGGCATCGTCGTGTCTCCGCGGCGGGATGTTGCACCGCGCGTTTCCTGCGCGCGCCGCCGCTGGCCCGTCCATGCATCGTGTCGATGACCGGACGGCATTGGCCGCCGGCGGTGCGGACCCCGATGTTGAGCGGCGAGGCGACCGGACCCGGCTGCCGTTCATCCACAGGAGGATTCCATGCCCCGCTCTCTCTTTGCGCTTGCCTTCGCCGCCGGCCTGGCCCTGGCCGGCCCCCATGTTGCCCGCGCCGCGGACAGCCCGATGGGCAACGGGGCGATGGGCCATGACACCGCGATGGGGCATGGCTCGGCGATGGGCCACGACACGGCGATGGGGCATGGCTCCGCCATGGGGCACGGTTCCGCGATGGGCCACGGGGCGATGGGCCACGACAGCAAGAAGAAGACCCAATAGGCGCCCGATCGGGCGAGGCCGCCCGCAACATCCCGCCCGGGACG
>JAKAZN010000075.1 GCA_021815835.1 Pseudomonadota bacterium | reverse complement strand
GGCTTCCAGCAGGCCCCAGATGAAGACGCGGGGATGCTCGGTCCCCTCGCGTCCGCGGAGCGCGCGGCGGGAGCGAACGACCGCGCCTTCCAGCACCGCGTCGAGCAGGGCGGGCAGGATGGCGCGACGCTGATCGGGAAGCTCGTCCAGCGCGGGGCGCAGCGCGGCCAGGTGTTCGGCCAGCGCCGCGCCTTCCTCGCCGGACCAGAGGCGGTCCGGGCCGTCCTCCGTATCCGTGGCCGCCACCGATTCCGCGGCGCGGATCAGCCCATCCAGCATCTCCCGCGGCGCCGCGCCGATTCCGGCTTCGATGCGCAGCAGCGGCGCGAGGCAGGCTTCGACCCGCGCGAGGAAATCCGCGTGCGGCGCGCGGGAATCCGGCGCCAGCCGGGCGATCGCCTGGCGCAATCCCGTCAGGCCCGGGGCGGGGCGCGGGCCGCGCAGGCAGGCGATTTCCAATCCCCGCGCCGCCGCGCGGCACGCGGGCGGGGCGAGGCCCAGGGCGGCAAGGGGATGCTTGAGCAGCGCGAGCAGCGGCACCGGGGCCAGCTCCTCGGCCACCGCGCGGATCAGCAGGCGCAGCAGCACGGCGGGCGGGGTGTCGATCAGGGGCTCGCCGGCACTGTCGTCGGCGATGACGCCGAAGCGCAGCAGCTCGGCCGCCACCCGTCCCGCCAGCGCACGATCGGGCGTGACCAGCGCGGCGCGCGCGCCCGGCCGTTCCAGCGCCGCGCGCAGGATCGCGGCGATGGCGGCGGCTTCCTCCCGCGGATCGGCCGGATCGAGGCGGGAGAGGCCCGCCAGCGCGACCGGCTGGTCCCGCGCCTGCCAATCGGTCAGCGCCGCCCCGGGCAGCAGCGCCCGGCGCAGCAGCGCGATCCGGCCGGCGGGAATGCCGTCCCCGGGGCTGGCGGGAAGGATCGCGGAGCGCGCGGCGCCCGGCCAGGGGCGCACATCCGCCCGGCTCGCGCCCAACCGGGCGAGCAAGTCCCGCAACCCCGCCTGCGGATGCTCCGGCCCCAGCGCGTCCCACGCGGCATCGGGCAGGTCCGGGTCCAGCCCCGGCAGGATCACCGCGCCCTCCGGCGCCCGGGCCAGCGCGCGCGCCAGCCGCGCGACCGCCGGAATCGCGGCGGTGGTGCCGGCGAGCCAGACCGGCTCGGCCGGGGGGGAATCCTCCCAGGCCCGCGCCTGCGCGCTCAGCAGCGCCACCGCGCGGGCGACCGGGTCGGCGAGGCCGCGCTCGGCCAGAACGCGCGGCCAGGTCACGGTGACGATGCGCAGGAAAGACACCGTCTCGGCCCAATGGGCGGCGAAGCGCGGATCGGCCGCCTCGGGCAGTCGGTCGGCGAGGTCGATTTCGGCGCGCGCCGCCTGGTCCATCAGATCGGCGAGGTCGCGCGCCAGCGCCCAGGCGCGGTCGGCGGCCTCGGGCGCGCCGCGATGGCCGTTCATCGCCAGGATCAGCCGCGACAGGATCGCGAGGCGCAGCATTGGCTCGATCGCCGGGGGAAGATCGAGCGCACCGGCGAGCGCCAGCGGTGCCTCGTCCAGCGCGCCGAGCGCGGCGATGCGCGGCAGCAGCAGCGGGCGCCCGTCGGAGACGCGGAGGAAGGCGTCCGCCAGCGCGCGGGCGGCGCGGCGCGTCGGCAGCAGGATCAGGCCGCGCGCCGGCGCCAGCGGATCGCCGGTGCCCGCATGGTCGAGCCAGGCTTGGGCAAGCGTGTCCAGGAACGGCCGGTCCGGGGCGAGGGTGAACAGGTTCATCGCGTATCGCCGGTGCGCCGTTCCTGCAGCACCGCCTCGGCCTCCGCCAGATCGGCGGGAGTGGAGAGGTGGAACCAGAGACCGTCATGCACCACCGCGGCGAGCCGGCCGGCGGCGAGCGCGCGATCCCAGGCGCGGTTCATGCTGAACGGACCTTGCGGCATGTCGTCCAGCAGGGCGGGCGCGATCAGTTGCACGCCGGCGAAGACATAGGGGGCGATTTCGCGCTCCCCGCGCCGGCGCGGGGTGCCCCAGGGATCGAGGGCGAAATCGCCCGGGCCCACCTCCGCGCCCACCTGGCAGGTGCGATGCAGCAGCAGGACCGCGTCCAGCTCGGCGCGGGCGAAGGCGTCGGCGAGGCGGGCCAGCGCGGGCCGGGGTCCGTCCAGCCAGAACGCGTCGCCGTTGACGACGAAGAACGGATCGGGGCCGAGACGATCGAGCGCCGCGCGCGCGCCGCCGCCGGTATCCAGCAAGCTCGCCTCCCGCAGCAGCTCCGTGCGCGGCGGGGCGGGCCGGGCGGCGAGCGCGGCGGCGACCCGATCGGCCTGCCAGAACGCGTTGACCGCGACCCGCTCCACCCCGGCGGCGGCAAGCCGGTCCAGCGCGTGATCGAGCAGGCTGCGCCCGCCGAGCGGCAGCAGCGGCTTGGCGGTGGCGTCGGTGAGCGGGCGCATCCGCGTGCCCAGGCCGGCGGCGAGCACCATGGCCGCGCGCGGGGCGAGCGGGCGTGGCGCGGGACGTGGCGGCGGGGGCGTGGCGCGGCGGTCGGGCGGGATCCAGCGATCGAGTGCGGCGGCGAGGGGGGCCGCTTGCGGATGGCGCAGCGCGGCGGCGAGCAGCGCCCAGGCGCGTGGGCCGTGGGCGAGATATGCGGGCCGGTGGTCACGGCGGGCGAGGCGGAAGAACTGGGTCGCCACCCGCAGGTGGCGCTGCGCGGCGCAGATGGCGAAGGCGGCGCGGAATGCGTCCGGGTCCAGTTCGGGGCGGGCGGCGAGCAGGCGGGCGATGGCCCGCTCGGCGAGCTCGGGCGGCAGGTCGCGCCGCGCGTCCTGCACCAGGGAGACGAGGTCGTAGGCGGGGGAGCCGATTGCGGCGCCCTGGAAATCGAGCAGGCCGACCCGGGCGGGGCCGGCGCGCTCGGGCAACCAGACCAGGTTGCCGGCGAAGAAATCACGATGGACCGTCACGCGCGGTTCGCGCGCGAGCGGGGCGAGGGTCGCGGCGAGCGCGGCCTCGATCTCGGCGCGCGCGGCGGGCGGCGGGGCGGCGCCGAACGCGGCGGGCCACCACCAGTTCAGCAGCGGATCGAGCGTGGCGGCGATCATCGCGCGACCGTCCCAGGCCGGCAGGCCCTTGGGGGCGGGCGCGCGCTGGATCACCGCGAGCGCGTCGATGGCGGCGTCGAACAGCGGGGCGGGATCGGCGCCCCGGTCGAGGAGAGTGGCGAACATTGCGTCGCCGAAATCCTCCTCCAGGACCAGGCCGGCGCGGGGATCGGCAGCGAGGATCGCGGGCGCCGACAGGCCGAGGCTGGCCAGATGGGACGCGACGCCGAGGAACGGGCGGACATCCTCGGGCGGCGGCGCGTCCATCAGAATCGCCGGACGCGGACCGCCGGTCAGGCGCAGATAACGGCGGAAGCTCGCATCCTGGGCGAGCGGGTCGGCGCGCGCGGCGGCATAACCGTGGCGGGCGAGGAAATCGGCGATCGCGGCTTCGCGGGGGGTCATGCGGCGGCCTGGCGCCGGTCGTCCCAGCCGGAGAGCGCGGCGCGGCGGGCGTCTCCGTCGCCATGCGCCAGGGTCAGGGTGAGCGCGTCCGCCGGGCGCAGCGCGCCGAGCCGGTCGGGCCATTCGACCAGGACGATGCCGTCGCGCGCGTCCTCCCAGCCGAGCTCGGCCAGCGCCTCCGGCCCCGACAGCCGCCAGAGGTCGAAATGATGGATCGGGCCGAGGCTGGTGTCGTAGGCCTGGACCAGGGTGAAGCTGGGGCTTGGCACCTCCAGCGCGGGATCGCCGGCGGCGGCGCGCAGGAAGGCGCGGGCGAAGGCGGTCTTGCCGGCGCCGAGCGGGCCTTCCAGCAGGATCGCATCGCCTGGGCGGGCGCGGCTGGCGAGCGTTGCGGCCAGCGCCTCGGTCGCGGCGAGGTCGGGGAGGAGAATCGGGGCGGGGCGGGGCGGCATCGGCGGCGAATGTGCCGGAAAACCGCCGCCGGCGACAGCGCCGCGCGCGCGATTCACCCCAGCGGAATGGCGCGGATCGCGCGCACGTCGGCCCGCCCGGCGCTCAGGATGTAGCCGACATCCGATCCGCCGGTGAGGTAGCGCATCCCGAGGCCGAGGAGCCAGGCCTGGAACGCGGTATCCTCGCGCACGCCGCCGACGCCGAAACTCTTGCCGTGGGCCTTTGCCGCGCTTGCGGTGGCTTCATAGGCGGCGCGCATCCGGTCGTGCTTGTAGTCGCCGGCGATGCCCATCTCGGTGCTGAGATCGGTGGAGCCGATATGCAGCATGTCGATCCCCGGGACGGCGGCGATCGCGTCGGCCGCGGCGATGGCTTGCGGGGTTTCCAGCATCGCGATGACCAGGGTTTCCGCGTTCAGCCGGCGGTTGATCTCGGCCTGTGGGAGCGCGGCATAGCCGAGCGCGGGCACCGTTCCCGCGGCGGAACGATGGCCGAGCGGGGCGAAACGGCAGGCGGCGACCATGGCGCGCGCCTCCTCGGCGCTGTTGACGTGCGGGATCATCACGCCCTGAGCGCCGCAATCGAGGATGCGCGCGGCCTGATACGGATCGTGCGAGGGGATGCGCACGATCGGCGTGACGCCGAGGCCGATCGCGGCGACGCAGATGCCGGCGGCGGTTTCGAGCGTGGTGGGGTTGTGTTCGAGATCGATATAGATCGCGTCGAACCCGCAGGCCTGGGCGATCATGGCGATGTTGGGGGAGCGGAGCTGGTTCACCCCCATGCAGAGCACGAGCTCCCCGGCGGCGAGCTTGCGGCCGGCGTGGTTTTCCTGGGGTGTGGGCATGGGCTTCTTCCTGGGGGTGGTGCTTTCTGGGGGCGGGGGGATCAGGCGCCGGTGAAGCTGGGCGGGCGCTTTTCCAGGAACGCGGCGACCGCTTCGCGATGGTCGGCGGTCGCGTGCACCAGCGACTGCATCGCCGCGGCCATTTCCAGCAAGGTGTCCATGCGCGCGTTGCGGCCTTCCAGCAGCAGCCGCTTCGTCATGCGCACCGCGTGCGACGGGTTCGCGGCGATGCGCTCCGCCAGCGCGCGCGCAGCCGGGAGCAGTTCCGCATCCGGCACGACGCGCGAGACCAGGCCGCAGGCCAGCGCCTCGGCCGCGTTGAGCTGGTCGCCGGTGAAGGCCATCTCAGCGGCCTTGGAGAAGCCCACCAGGCGCGGCAGCAGCCAGGCGCCGCCGTCACCGGCGATGATGCCCACCTTGACGAAGCTCTCGGCGAAGCGCGCGCTCTCGGCGGCGATGCGGATGTCGCACATGCAGGCAAGATCGAGGCCGGCGCCGATCGCCGGGCCGTTGACCGCGGCGATGATGGGGACGTTGATCCGCTCGAACGCCAGCGGAATGCGCTGGATGCCGTGGCGGTAATAGCTTTGCGTTTTGGCGGGAGCCTCGGCGCGGGCCGGCGCGGCGTCGCGCATCGCGCGCAGATCGCCGCCGGAGGAGAACGCGCTGCCCGCCCCGGTCAGGATCGCCACCCGCACGGTGGGATCGGCATCGATCCGTTCCAGCGCGTGCACGATCGCATCGACCATGCCGCGTTCGGAGATCGGGTTGCGCATCGCCGGCGCGTTCAGGGTCAGGGTGACGATGCCGCCGTCCTGATGATGGAGCACATGTTCGGTCATGGGTCGGTTCCGATGTGAAATCAGCGCAGGCCGAGGCCGCGGGCGACGATCCCGCGCAGGATCTCCCGCGTGCCGCCGCGCAGCGAGAAGGATGGCGCGTGCAGGATGGTGTAGCCCAGCACGGCGGCGAAATCGCTGGTTGCCGTGGTGTCCGGCTCGGCGGCGACGAGTTGGCGGGCGATCTCGGGGATTTCCTGCTCCACCAGCGCGCCGAGATCCTTCACCAGCGCCGCGGCCAGGGCCGGGTTCTCCCCGTTCTGCAACATCCCCGCGACCGAGCGCGACATGGCCCGCAAGGTCAGCAGATGCGCGCCCAGCCGGCCGATCGCGACGCGCGCGGCCTCGCTGGGCGCGGGGCCGAGGGCGCGGATCAGTTCGACCAGCAGGGTGAAGGAGGACAGGAATCGTTCCGGGCCGCTGCGCTCGAACGCAAGCTCCCCGGTGACCTGCGCCCAGCCGTCGCCCTCCTGGCCGAGCAGCGAGTCGACGGGCAGGCGGGCGTCCTGGAACACGACCTCGTTGAAATGATGTTCCCCGGTCAGCGCCAGGATCGGGCGGATCGTTATGCCGGGCGTATGGTTCAGATCGACGATGAACTGGCTGAGCCCGGAATGGCGCTGGTCCCTTTCCGCCGTCCCGGTGCGGCAGAACAGGATCATGTAATGGGAGAAATGGGCGTGCGAGGTCCACACCTTGGTCCCGTTGACGATGTAATGATCGCCGTCCCGCACCGCGCGGGTGCGAACGGAGGCCAGATCGGAGCCGGTATCGGGTTCGCTCATGCCGATGCAGAAGAAGCATTCGCCGGCGGCGATGCGCGGCAGGATGGATTGCTTCTGCGCCTCGGTCCCGTAGCGCAGGATCGCGGGGCCGGACTGGCGGTCGGCGATCCAGTGCGCGCCGACCGGGGCGCCGGCGGCCAGCATCTCCTCGGTCACCACGTAGCGTTCGAGCTGGCTGCGTTCCTGTCCGCCATAGCGCTTGGGCCAGGTCATGCCGATCCAGCCGCGCCGTCCCATCGCGCGGGAGAACGCGGTGTCGTGGCCGGTCCAGCTTTCGGCGCGCTGCAGGGGCTTGCGGGCGGCAAGCGCGGTCCCGAGGAAGGCGCGCAGTTCGGCGCGCAGCGTCTCGGCCTCCGGACAGGGCGGCGGGGGCGGGAAGGCGAAGGCGGCGGACATCGTTTCCCCCGGAGGTCGTGGCGACGTGGCGAGGCCAGCATAGCAGCGGGGAACCACCGGGCAATCAGCGCGGGCGGAGAACGGGGCCGGGGGCGCAGGGGCCTTGGTGTGAGGTCCGGACGGTTGGCAAGCTTTCTTTTTTTAACACGGAGGAAGCAGGCGAGGGCCACGGAGGGCACGGAGGGTTGGGTGCCCGCTCCGGTCCGCGACGCCACCGGGCGATCTTCGGCGACGTCGATCGCCCAGTGGGATATCGCCCATGCCCGCCGCAGAGTCGAAATCCCCGCCGGATCGCCAAACCGCAGCGTGGAGACTTTCTGCCTCACCGCCTGAAAAGCGGAAAGTCTAGTCAAGGATGCTCCCAAGCGGTCGCGCCGCGCAGCGGTCGGCGCCGAAGAAGCGCCGATCCGTGACCCGGCCCACCCCGCCGCGTCCGACTGCGCGACGGCCGGGACGGGTTGCGCCGCGACGCAGATCAACCGGCCTCCCGCCGAACCGGGAAACCTCCCCGCACATGCGGCCCTTCCCCGCGCCTGACTCGCCCGCCCCCGACGGCGCCGCCGCCGACCGCATCGGCCCTGCCGCACCGCCCGATCCCCCCGATCGCGCTCTTCCGCACCGCCGTACCGAGCCGATCGTTCGGCCCACTGCCGGCCCACCGCCTTCCGTCCTGCCGGCATGAGCGCAAGCGAGGGACTCCCCTGCGTCGGCC
>JAKAZN010000074.1 GCA_021815835.1 Pseudomonadota bacterium | reverse complement strand
GAGCATGCGGAGGCGGTGGCCGCATACGCCGCCGCGCGGGCGAGCGGGAAAACCGCGGCGGAGGTGATCGCGCTGTGTTGCGTGTGGGTCCCGCATCGATTCGATTGCGGATGGGATCGCCAGCGGGAGAGCGCCTCGGGCCGGCCGCGGCACGGTTGGCTGGTCTGGCGCGGGTGCGAGGGGCCGGGGCTGCCGGGCCTGGCGCAATTTTCGGCCTGAGCGGGCGCGGGCGGACGCACGCCCATATTATTGCGTTATCAAACCGGAATACCGGGATCGCCGGCCCTGGGGGGCGCCAGCCATGGGGTGATCCAGGCGGGGGGCGATCCAGGCGTTCACCCGATCGCCCTGCAACCGGGACGCTTCCCCCTTCCCCAGCCTCCGCGCCTGGGCGACAACACGCATCCCAAGCCGCCGGAATCGCCAGATGCGCCCGTCCTTCCCGCCGCCCCCGCTCGGCGATCCCGCCCTCGCCGCCCGGCTTGCCCGCGAGACCCGGGCCGAGATCCTGTTCGATCCCGCATCGCGCGGCCGCTATGCCACCGATGCGTCGATCTACCAGATGGACCCGATCGGCGTCCTGGTGCCGCGCGGGATCGACGATGTCGCCGCGGCGCTGGCGATCGCGCGCGAGGTGGGCGCGCCGGTGCTCGCCCGTGGCGGCGGGACCAGCCAATGCGGCCAGACCGTCAACCGCGCGCTGGTGATCGATTGTTCGAAGCATTTACGCGGCGTGATCTCGATCGATCCCGACGCCCGTACGGCCTGGGTGGAGCCGGGGATCGTGCTGGCCGACCTCAACGCCGCGCTGCGCCCGCACGGGCTGTTCTTCCCGGTCGATCCCTCCACCCATGCACGCTGCACGATCGGCGGCATGGCGGGGAATAATTCCTGCGGGTCGAAATCGATCCGCTACGGGCTGATGGCCGACAATGTGCGCGCGATCGACGCGATCCTGGCGGACGGCACGCGCCATCGCTTCGGGCCGGTCGCGGACAATGCGGGGGATGCGCCGGGTTCGCGGATCGGCGCGTTGCTCGACCGGCTGCGCGCGCTCGGCACGGCGGAAGCGCAGGAGATCGCCGCGCGCTTCCCCCGCCAGCTCCGCCGGGTCGGCGGCTACAATATCGACGCGCTGACCCCGGCGGCGCGCGGATCGGGGCGCGACAACCTGGCCCGACTGCTGGTGGGATCGGAGGGGACACTCGCGTTTTCCGCCGCGATCGAGCTGATCCTGCACCCGATCAAGCCGCGCAAGATGTTGGGGATCTGCCAGTTCCCCTCCTTCCGCGCGGCGATGGAGGCGGCACGGCATATCGTGGCGCTCGACCCGGAAGCGGTGGAGCTGGTCGATCGGACCATGATCGATCTCGGCCGCGCGATCCCGATCTACCGCGCCACGATCGACGCGATGTTGATCGGCGAACCCGACAGCCTGCTGATCGTGGAATTCCACGGCGAGGCGGACGCGCCGTTGCTGGCGAAGCTGGCCGATCTGGACGCGCTGATGGGCGATCTCGGCCTGCCGAAAGCGGTGGCGCGCGCGACCGATCCCGCGTTCCAGAACGCCATCGCCGCGGTCCGCGAAGCCGGGTTGAATATCATGATGTCGATGAAGGGGGACGCAAAACCGGTCTCCTTCATCGAGGATTGCGCCGTCGATCTGGACGATCTGGCCGACTACACGGAAAAGCTGAACGACGTGTTTGCCCGGCACGGCACCAAGGGCACCTGGTATGCCCATGCCTCGGTGGGCTGCCTGCATGTCCGCCCGGTGCTGAACATGAAGGACCCGGCCGACGTCGCGAAGATGCGCGCGGTGGCCGAGGAATGCTTCGCGCTCGTGCGCGCCTACAAGGGCAGCCACAGCGGCGAGCACGGGGACGGGATCGCGCGCAGCGAGTTCAACGAAACCATGTTCGGCCCGCGCATCGCCCGCGCCTTCGAGGCGGTGAAGGACGAATTCGACCCCGCCGGGCTGCTCAATCCCGGGCGCGTGGTCCGGCCGCCGCGGATGGACGACCGCGATCTGTTCCGCTACCGCCCGGACTACGCGCCGGCGCCCGGCTTTGTCCCGGCGCTCGACTGGTCGGCCCATCCCGGCCCGCTTGCGGGGATGCTGGGCGCGGTCGAGATGTGCAACAACAACGGCACCTGCCGCGCCTTCACGGCGGACGTGATGTGCCCCTCCTTCCGCGCCACGCGCGATGAGGCCCATGTCACGCGCGGGCGGGCCAATACGTTGCGGCTTGCGCTGACCGGCCAGCTCGGCGCGGACGCCATGGCCGGGGACGCGGTGGCGGCGGCGATGGCGCTGTGCGTTTCCTGCAAGGCCTGTCGGCGCGAATGCCCCACCGGGGTCGACATGGCGCGGATGAAGATCGAGGCCACCGCCGCGCGTGCCGCTCGCCACGGCATTCCGATGCGCGAACGGCTGATCGCCGCGCTGCCGGCACTCGCCCCCTGGGCCGCGCGCGCGCCGGGGCTGGCCAATCTGCGCAACCGCTCGCCCTGGCTGCGGCGGATGGGCGAGCGGCATCTGGGTCTGGCGGCCGATCGTGCCCTGCCCGAATTCCGCGCCGATCCGTTCCGCGATGCCGACGCCCGCGCCTATGTCTCCGACGGCGCGCGGGGCGAAGTGCTGCTGTTCGCTGACACCTTCAATCGCTGGTTCGAACCGGAGAATCTGCGCGCCGCGCTGGCGGTGCTCTCCGCCGCCGGCTACCGGGTGCGCCTGCCCGCCGGTGCTAATCTGTGTTGCGGACGCACCGATCTTGCCGCCGGCCGGATCGACGCGGCGCGCGCCAAGGCGCGGCGGATGCTGGACGCCTGCGCGGGGGATGGGCCGGTGATCGGTCTCGAACCTTCCTGCCTGTTCACCCTGCGCGATGAATTCCCCGCGCTGCTCCCGGGGCCGCAAGCCGAGGCGCTGGCCGGGCGTGCCGTCCTGCTCGGCGAATTCCTCGCCCGCGAAAAACCAACCCTGGCGTTGCGCCCGATCGCGGCGGTCGCGCATGTGCACGGCCATTGCCACCAGAAATCCTTCGGCGCCTTCGGCCCGTCCCTGGCGGCGCTGCGCTCGGTGCCGGAGCTTACCGTGAAGCCGATCGCATCCTCCTGCTGCGGCATGGCGGGCAGCTTCGGCTACCAGGCGGAATCGCAGGAGGTTTCGCGCGCGATGGCCGAGGCCGGGCTGCTGACGGCGGTGCGCGCGGCCGCGGCGGACGACATCATCGTCGCCGACGGAACCTCCTGCCGCCATCAGATCCGCGAGCTCGGCGGGCGCGAGGCAATCCATTCCGTCCGCGTGCTGGAGCGTGCCCTTGCCTGATCCCGCCGCCACGCCCGACGCCGTCGCCGCCACCCTCGCCGCGATCCGCGCGCGCGCGCCGCTGATCCACAACATCACCAATTTCGTCGTCACCAACAGCACCGCCAATGCGCTGCTCGCCGTCGGCGCCTCCCCGGCGATGGTGGAAGGCGCGGACGAGGTGGCGGATTTCGCCGCCCGCGCGGACGCCCTGGTCATCAATCTCGGCACGATGTCGCCGCCGCGGGCGGCGGTGATCGGGCTGGCGGTCGCCGCCGCGCGCGCGGCCGGCGTGCCCTGGGTGCTGGACCCGGTGGCGGTGGGCGCGATCGCGCCGCGCGCCGTGCTGGCGCGCGCGTTGCTGGCGGCGCGCCCCGCGGTGGTGCGCGGCAACGGCTCGGAGATCGCGGCGCTGACCGGCGGGGCGGGCGGGCGCGGGGTGGATTCCACCGCCGGCGCCGAAGCCGGGCCGGAGGCGGCGCGGCGTCTGGCGACCGAGGCCGGCCTGGTGGCCGCCGTCACCGGGGCCGTCGATCACGTCACCGACGGGCGGCGGATGATCGCGATCGCCAACGGCCATCCGATGATGACCCGGGTCACCGGCCTCGGCTGCACCGCGACCGCGCTGATCGGCGCCTGCCTGGCCGTGGAGGCCGATCCCCTTGCCGCCGCCGCACATGGGCTTGCGATCCTCGGCGTGGCGGGCGAGATCGCGGCGGCGCGCGCGCGCGGCCCGGGATCGTTGCAGATGGAGATCCTGGATGCGCTCTACCGGCTGGACGCGGACATGTTGCGGGCGATGGCGCGGCTATCCTGACCCTTCCGCGCCTGGCCGGCCCGGAGCATAAGCGCGCCATCCATGCCCCTGTCCCTCGCCTCCCTCGCGCTCCCGCTGCTGCGCCGGATCGACCCCGAACGCGCCCACCACCTGGCACTCGCGGGGTTGCGCCTCGGGCTGGGCGGATCGGTGCCGCCGCCGGACGATCCCGCGCTGGCGGTCGCCGCGCTCGGCCTGCGGTTTCGCTCCCCGATCGGGCTTGCCGCCGGGTTCGACAAGGACGCCGCCGCGATCGGCCCGCTCACGCGCCTGGGCTTCGGCTTCATCGAGGTCGGCACCGTCACCCCGCGCGCCCAGCAAGGCAATCCGTGCCCGCGCCTGTTTCGCCTGCAATCCGATCGCGCCGTCATCAACCGCATGGGTTTCAACAACGCCGGCATCGCCGCGATGCTCCCGCGCCTGGCCGCGCGCGGGGATCGCGCCATACCGCTCGGCGTCAATCTCGGCATCAACAAGGAGGGCGCGAACCCCGAGCGCGACTATCCCGCCCTGCTCGAAGCCGTAGCGCCGTTCGCCGATTACGCGGTGATCAACGTATCCTCGCCCAACACGCCGGGCTTGCGCGACCTGCAAGGGGAGGCTCGGCTCGGCGCGATCCTGGGCGCGATCGCGGCGAAGCTGCCCACCCATCCGCCGCTGCTGGTGAAGATCGCCCCCGATTTGTCGGACGCGGCGCTGGCGGGCGTGGTGGAGACCTGCGCGGCTGCCGGGATCGCGGGGCTGATCGTGTCCAACACCACGCTCGCCCGCCCGGCGAGCTTGCGCGATCCGGCCGCGAGGGAGGCCGGCGGCCTGTCCGGCGCGCCGCTGTTCCGCCGCGCGACCGCGATACTGGCGCGCGCCCATCTGCTGGCGCGCGGGCGACTGGTGTTGATCGGCGTGGGCGGGGTGTTCACTGGGGCCGACGCGCTGGCGAAGCTGCAAGCGGGCGCCGCGCTGGTGCAGGTCTATACGGGCTTTGCCTATGAAGGTCCGGCGCTGGTGCCGCGCCTCAATGCCGGGCTTGCCGCGACGCTGCGTGGGGCGGGGTTTGCCGGGGTCGCCGCGGCGATCGGGACCGATGCGGAACGGATTGCAGGATGGGAATGATGCGGCATCTGGACGGATTCGCGCCGCTCGCGGCGGAATATGACGGGTTCATCCTGGATCTCTGGGGCGTGATCCATGACGGGATCCATGCGTTTCCGCGCGCGGTCGATTGCCTTGGGCGGTTGCGCGCGGCGGGCAAGCGCACCTTGCTGCTCTCGAACGTGCCGCGCCCGAACGCGGCGGTGCGCACGATGATGCGCGGCATGGGCATCGCCGACGATCTCTATACCGGCATCCTGACCAGCGGGGAGGCGGTGCGCCGCGCGCTGTCCGATCCGCCGGATCTGTGGTGGGCGGAGCTTGGCCGGAACGTGTTCCATCTTGGCCCGGCGCGCGATCTGCCGGTGCTGGAGGGCCTGGACTACACGCGGGTCCCCTCCCCCGAGACGGCGCATTTCGTACTGAACACCGGTCCCGACGATCACCTGGACCCGACCGATCTCGGCGCCTTCGAGCCGGTGCTGCAAGCCTGCGCCGCGCGGGCCTTGCCGATGATCTGCGCCAATCCCGATCTGGAGGTGATCCGCGGCGGCAAGCGTGTGCTGTGCGCGGGGTCGCTGGCGCTGCGCTACCGGGAGCTGGGCGGGGATGTGCGCGCGCTCGGCAAGCCCGACCCGGCGATCTATCAGCCGGCGCTGACCGTGCTGGACCTGCCGCCGGCGCGGGTGCTGGCGGTGGGGGATTCGTTGCGCACCGATATCGCCGGAGCGGCGGCGGTCGATCTTGCGTCCTGCTGGGTTCTGGGCGGGCTGCACGGGGCGGAGCTCGCCGGGGCGGACGGACGGCCGGACCGAGCGCTGGTGGACCAGGCTGCGGCGGCGGCGGGGCTGGCGCCAGTGGCCTGCCTGCCGCGCTTCGCCTGGTAGGCCGCTTAAGTGGGCAGCGCCTCGGGCAGCATCAGCACCAGGGCGGGCGGGTCTTGCTCGATCCGCAGCGCGCCGCCCGCCTCCCCGGCGAAGGCGGCCAATGCCGCGATGTTCGGATCGTCTGCGTGGCCGGGGACCCCTTCCAGCCGTACCGCGATGCCGGGCGCGCCCTCCATCGTGGCGGGACCGAGGGCGAGGACCGCCGCTCCACCCTCGGGCAAGCCCGCGCAGGCCTGCAACGCGAGCGCGAGCAGCGCCGCGCGCATCCCGGCCGGATCGGCGCGTGGCCGGGGCAGATCGGGCGCAATGTCAAGCTGCAGCCGCACCCGCGCGCCGGCCGCGCAGGCAAGCGCGGGGCGAAGGCGCGTGGCGAGGGCGGCGAGGTCCTCGACCCGGTCTTCCCCCGGCCGTGGCCGTCTCAACCCGCGCAACGCGCCGGCCAGTCCGACGGCGCGCTCGACCGCGGAGCGCAATCGAACGACCCGGGCGGACAGCGCCGCGCGCGGGGGATCGTCGAGCGGGGCGATCTCGCGATCCAATAGATCGAGGCCGCCGATCACGACCGCCAGCATATTGTTGAGATCGTGGCCCAGGCCGCCGACCAGGCGCCCGGCGACGGCGACGGTCCAGTCATCGCGACGCGCTGCCGCGTGGTCATCCGGGGTGGGTTCCATCGGCGATCCGACTCCAGGCGCGGGTGATTGCGGAGAGTACCCTGAAACCGGGTGCTTTGCCGAGGCTTCGCGCGCGGCGTGGCCGGACGGGATATCATGAGCGCGAGAGGCGGGAATCAGGCCTCCGCCGGACCCCGCAGCAGCAACGGCGCCGGGCCGTTGCCGCGGCCCGTCCCGGTCGGCAGCAGCAACGACAGCGCCACGCCCAGCCGGGGCGCGAGCAGGGCGAGCCAGGGACCGAGCAACGCACGTGGCGCGGCCAGGGCGGCGCGCGCCGCCGCCGGATCGTTCAGATATCCAGCAAACCCGGCGGGCCAGGCGGCGCGCAGGCCGGACAGCCGGGCGACCACGGCCGTGGCGTCCACCGGTGCCAGCACCACGGCGCCGCCGCGCGGCAGCGCCTCCGGGGCGAAGGCGAGCAGGTTCAGCAGCATCCGCCCCAGCGCGGGGCCGAACTGCGTGCCGCGCGGCAGCGCATCGAGATCGAGCCGCACCCGGTCCTGCCCCGGGAGCCCGGCCGCAAGCTCGCGCAGCCGGGCCGCATCGAGCCGTGCCCCACCCGGCCCCCAGGCGGCGCGCAAGACGCGCAGGCGGTTGGAGAGCGCGTCCGAGGCCTCGATCGCGTCGGCCAGACGGTCGTCCCGTTCCGCGCGCCGCGCGAGTTCCAGCGCCCCCGAGAGGATGCCGATCGTACCGCCGAGATCGTGGCAGAGACGGGCGCAGAGGAGTTCGGCAAGCTGGACAGTCTCGGGCATCGGCGTCACCTTCGGATTGACGGGAGCCGTAATCTATTTTGAGACGTTGGTCAAGTTTTTATTATTG
>JAKAZN010000073.1 GCA_021815835.1 Pseudomonadota bacterium | reverse complement strand
AGCGCGAATGCCGCCGCCCCCAGCCCGGAGGCCGGAAAGGCGATGATGAACGGCACTCCGTAGGTCTTCATCAGGATGCCGCAGACATAGGAGCCGATGCCGAAATAGGCGACATGGCCGAACGAAACCAGCCCCGTCGTCCCCAGCAGCAGATTGAGGCTGACGGCGAACAGCGCGTCGATCGCGATCTCGGTGCCGAGGAACGTATCGTAGCGCGTGCCCACCCAGGGCAGCGGCAGCAGGATCAGGAAGATCAGCAGGGTCCAGGGAATGCGGCGGGAAACAGCGCTCATCGGATCGGACGCCCGAACAGGCCCCAGGGCCGGATCATCAGCACCGCCGCCATCAGCGCGAAGACGGAGAACAGCGAGAATTCCGGGAAGATCAGGATGCCGAAAGACAGCGCCTGACCGTAGATGACCGCACCCCAGAACGTCCCCCAGAACGAGCCGAGCCCGCCGATCACGATGACGATGAAGGCCTGCACGATCACCTGCACGTCCATCCCCGGCACGATGCTTTCCATCGGCGTGATGAGCGCGCCGGCAAGTCCGGCCAGGAACGAACTCGCGACGAACATGCCCGTGTAGAGCAGGCCGACATTGCCGCCGAGCGCGCTCAGCATCTCCCGGTCGTACGACGCCGCGCGCAGCAGGCGGCCCGCGGAGCTACGGCTCAGCACCAGCCAGCCGGCGATCGCGATCGCGGGGCCGATCAACATGATGAACAGGTTGTAGTAGGGTAGCGTGACGCCCGGAAACACGAATTGCCCGTCCAGCACCGGCGGGGGACGGACCGAGAGTTGCCCCGTGCCCCAGATGAACTTCGCCGCGTCGCCCAGGATCAGCACCAGCGCATAGGTGAACAGCAACTGGTAGAGTTCCTCCAGGCCGTACAGATGGCGCAGCAGCAGCCGCTCGACCACCCCGCCCAGCACGGCGACGCCGGCGCCGGCGGCCAGGACGGCGAGCCAGAAGCTCTCGCCTTCCGGGCGCATCCAGTGCACTACTTGCCAGGCCATGTAGGCGCCGATCATGTAGAACGACCCATGCGCGAAATTGAGCACGCGCATGACCCCAAACACGAGCGACAGGCCCGAGGCGATCAGGAACAGGAACATCGCCGTGGTCAGCCCACTCAGGAACTGCGCGGCGATCAGGGAGACCGTCATGACGGCGCGGCCTCCCTGCGACAGTGACGGTCGATCAATGTCCGGCCGGCTGCGGATTGTAGTAGGTCGGGTCCTGGATCACCGCGAAGGGGAATTTCGGCGACCGTACCGCAGGGCCCCAGTATTCGCCAGCGTCGGCGTTGTGGGTGGTCGCGTCGAAAGTACGCGGCCCGAGCGGTGTCGGATACGTCATGCCCGCCATCGCCTTCGACACCGCGGCTTCGTTCGTCGAACCGGCCGCGCGGATGCCCTGCGCGATCGCGGAGATCGTCACGTAGCCCTGGATCGCCCAGCTCGATCCGTACTTGTCCTTCATCGCCTTGGCGACCTTCTCGTCGAACGCGCGCTCCGCGGGCGGCTGGTTCGGGCCATCCCACAAGACCGGATCGTAGGCATTGACCCAGATCCCGAGCGGATAGGTATTGCCCAGCGCACGGGTCACATCGACCGACCCCGCCTCTCCGCCGTCGGCCAGGCGATTATGGATCGCCTTGAAATAGCCGAGCGGCGTGGCCTGCTTGACGAAGCTGATGAAATCACCGGCGAACAGGTCGCAATAGACCGCATCCGGATGCTTGCTCATTTGCGCGGTGATGAAAGGCGTGAAATTCGCTTGCCCCAGCCGCGGCCATTGCTGATCGACGATCTTGATATCCGGGCGCAACCGCTTCATGGCGGTGATGAAGGCGGTGATCGCGTCGTGGCCATAGGCGTAATCGGGCGCAATGGTGGCGATGGTGTGGACGCCCTTCATCTTGGACATGATGAGCGCGCCGGCCTCCCCCTCGATCGTTGTGTTGGAGGCGGCGCGGAAAATGTAGGGATGGATGTTTGCCTTGTCGGTCAGCGCGACGATCTTCGCCGACGGCGCCACGAAGACGATGTGGTTCTCCTTGGCGATGGTCGAAACCGCCGGCGCCTCGGCCGAGGTCAGGGTGCCGGCCAGGAACTGCACGCCGTTCTTGACGATCAGTTCGCGCGCGAGCCGCACCGCTTCCGCCGGGTTGGCCTTGCTGTCGCGCGGCAACAATTCAAGCTTACGCCCCAGCACGCCGCCATGGGCATTGATGTCGGCGACCGCGAGTTCCGCGCCCTTCAGGATCGGCTCGCCATAGACGGCGGTGGGACCGGAAAGCGGTATCGGGAAGCCGATCTTGATCGGCCCCTTGGCCTGCGCCGCCAAGGGCGCCAGCAGGCCGACGGCCATCGCCGCCGCCGGCAGGAAACGGAATTCCATCGTGAAGCCTCCCTGTTCGCCGGCGAGCCTGTGGCACGCCGATCCTTGATGCGTTTTCAATGCCTGCCCCGCCCGGCGCTGTCAAGCGTTACATGCGCGTCCCCCATGCGAAAATCGCATAGGCCCCGGCGGCCCGCCCGGCGTTTGCCTGACCGCCCGGGTTCTGGCATACGCCGCGCGCGATTACGGTTCGTTCATACCCGTCCGGCCTGCCTCGGCGGTGCCAGGGCGGGGTCACGCATCCACAAATAAGGGGAAGCTGCGCGGATGTCCCTCGCGTTCATCGTCATCATCGTCTGCGGCGTCCTGGCGCTGCTCTACGGGCTGGTCTCCAGCCGCCAGGTGCTGGCGGCGGACGCCGGCACCGCCCGCATGCAGGAAATCTCCGCCGCGGTGCAGGAAGGCGCGCGCGCCTATCTGAACCGCCAGTACACGACCATCGGCATGGTGGGCGTGGTGGTGGTGATCTTCCTCGGGCTCACCCTTGGAATCCATGTCGCCATCGGCTTCCTGATCGGCTCGATCCTGTCGGGCGCGGCCGGGTATATCGGCATGAATGTCTCGGTGCGCGCGAATGTCCGCACCGCGCAGGCATCGCGCAACGGGCTGGCCGCGGGCCTGGATATCGCCTTCAAGGCGGGCGCGATCACCGGGCTGCTGGTGGTCGGTCTCGCGCTGCTCGGGGTGACGATCTATTACGCGATCCTGCGCGATACGATCCACGGGCCGGATCTGCGCCCGGTGCTGGAATCGCTGGTGGGCCTGTCGTTCGGCGCGTCCCTGATCTCGATCTTCGCCCGGCTCGGCGGCGGCATCTTCACCAAGGGCGCGGACGTGGGCGCCGACCTGGTGGGCAAGGTCGAGGCCGGCATCCCCGAGGACGACCCCCGCAACCCCGCCGTGATCGCCGACAACGTGGGCGATAATGTCGGCGACTGCGCCGGCATGGCCGCCGATCTGTTCGAGACCTACGTGGTGACCATCGTCGCCACCATGCTGCTGGCGGCGATCTTCTTCACCGGCGCGGTGCGCGATAACGTGTTGATGCTGCCGTTGGGCATCGGCGGGATCTGCATCCTGACCTCCATCGTCGGCACGTATTTCGTGAAGCTGGGTCCCGATAACGGGATCATGCGGGCGCTGTACAAGGGCCTCGCCGTCACCGGCGCGTTGTCGGTGGTGGGCATCGCGCTCGTGATCGCCTGGTTCGTGGGCTTCACCACGCCGCTGGTGGAAACCGGCGCCACGTCGGTCACCGGATTCGACCTGTTCGTCTGCGCGCTGATCGGGCTGGGCCTGACCGGCGCGATCGTGATGATCACTGAGTATTATACGTCGACCGAGTACCGCCCGGTGCGGTCGATCGCCAATTCCTCCACCACGGGTCACGGCACCAACGTGATCCAGGGGCTGGCGATTTCCATGGAGGCCACCGCCGGCCCGGTGGTGGCGATCGCGATCGCGATCATCCTGTCCTTCATGATGGCGGGCCTGTTCGGCATCGCCATCGCGGCGACCACCATGCTGGCGCTGGCGGGCATGATCGTGGCACTGGATGCCTATGGTCCGGTCACCGACAACGCCGGCGGCATCGCCGAAATGGCGGATCTGCCGAAGGACGTGCGCGTCACCACCGACGCGCTGGACGCCGTGGGCAACACCACCAAGGCGGTGACCAAGGGCTATGCGATCGGCTCGGCGGGGCTTGCCTCGCTGGTGCTGTTCGCCGCCTACACGCAGGACCTGAAGCATTATTTCCCGAACCTGCATGTGAACTTCCAGCTCGAAGACCCGTATGTGGTGATCGGCTTGTTCATCGGCGGCCTGCTGCCCTATCTGTTCGGCGCGATGGGCATGACCGCGGTGGGCCGCGCCGCGGGGGCGGTGGTCGTGGAAGTGCGCCGCCAGTTCCGCGAAATCCCCGGCATCATGGAAGGCACCGGCAAGCCGGAATACGGCAAGGCGGTCGATCTGCTGACCAAGGCGGCGATCCGCGAGATGATCGTGCCGTCCCTGCTGCCGGTGCTGGCGCCGGTGCTGCTGTGGATCGTGATCGATCTGATCGGCGGCAGGACCCACGCCTTCGCGTCGCTGGGGGCGATGCTGCTCGGCACCATCGTCACCGGGTTGTTCGTCGCCATCTCCATGACCTCGGGCGGCGGCGCGTGGGACAACGCGAAGAAGTATATCGAGGAAGGCCATCACGGCGGCAAAGGCTCCGACGCGCACAAGGCGGCGGTGACCGGCGATACCGTGGGCGACCCGTACAAGGACACCGCCGGGCCGGCGGTGAATCCGATGATCAAGATCACCAACATCGTCGCGTTGTTGATGCTGGCGATCCTGGCGGGCTGGCTGGGCTGACGACACGGACGCCGGGGCGGTCTCGCCTCGGCGTCCCCCTTCCGAAGGACCACGCGCATGGATGTCGCCAAGATCCCCATCGGCCAGAACCCGCCGCACGACATCAACGTGGTGATCGAGATCCCCCAGGGATCGGCGGTGAAGTATGAGGTCGACAAGGTCTCTGGCGCGCTGTTCGTCGATCGTTTCCTGTTCACCGCGACCGCCTATCCCGCGGCCTACGGCTTCATCCCCGGCACCCTCGCGGAAGACGGCGATCCGCTGGACGCGCTGGTCCTGATCCCGTCCCAGGTCGTGCCCGGCGCCGTGGTTCGCTCCCGCCCGATCGGGATGCTGCGCATGGAGGACGAGAAGGGGCCGGACGAAAAGATCATCTGCGTCCCCCACGACCGCGTCCACCCGCATTACAGCGCGATCGAAACCATCGACGACCTGCCGCCCATCACCCGCGCCGCGATCGAGCATTTCTTCGAGCGCTACAAGGACCTCGAAGCCGATAAATGGGTGAAGGTCACCGGCTGGGCGGGGCGCGAGGAAGCCGCCGCCTGCATCCAGGCCACGATCGCCGCCGCCGGACACTGAGGCCCCGATGCTGGTCCTGGTGGTGGGACCGAGCGGGGCCGGCAAGGACAGCCTGCTGGACGCGGCCCGCGCGGCGCTGGCCGACGACCCGCGCTATCGTTTCGTCCGCCGCGCGATCACCCGCCCCGCCGAAGCCGGCGGCGAGGCGCACGAGGCGCTGACCGCCGCGGAATTCGCCACCCGCAATTTCGCCCTGCGCTGGCGGGCACACGGGCTGGACTACGGCATCCCCGAGGACATCGAAGCCGACCTGGCAAGCGGCCGGATCGTGATCGCCAATGTCTCCCGCGCCGTCATCGCGGACGCCGCTTCGCGGTTTCCGGTCCGGGTCATCGCCGTCACCGCGCCCGCCGCGATCCTGGCCGCGCGCCTCGCCGGGCGCGGGCGGGAAACGGCGGCGGACATCGCCGCGCGGCTTGCGCGCGACGTGACCTTGCCCGATGGCGTTCCGGTCGAGACGGTGATGAACGACCTGACCCTGGCGGACGGCGTGGCGCGGTTCCTCGCCGCGCTCAGCCGCGCAGCGCCAAGCGTTCGGCCAGAAGGAACGGCGCCCCCACGGAAGCCTGGGTGAACAGCGCCACCGCGCCGACGCGCCGCGGCCGGGCCAGGGACGGGGCGAAATGCGCCGCCGCGCGCGCGCGCCAGAGTTCGCGCGCCGGCGGCGCAAGACGTTTCGATACCGTCATGTGAAAGAACCACGTGGCGAACACATAGGGATAGCCCCAGCGGCGCAACATCGTCTCCTGCGCAACGCTCAGCCCGGCGCGCCGGCGGCGATCGAGCTCCTCCTGGCCGGGCGGGGCGCGGAACGGATCGAGCCACGCGACGGCGAGATCCGCCAGCGCCTGCAATGGAGGGCACGGCGCGGTCTCGCGCAGCGCAAGGAAACCGTGCACATCGGCAACCTCCAGCACCGGTAGATCGAACGGCGCAATGCCGTCGGCCAGCGCCGTCGCGGCAGCCACCACATCGTCCCACCGCGCGCCATCGGCCAGCCGCATCGGCGGCTTCAGGGTCGCGTGGAATCCGTAGAGCCGGGCATCGGCGGTCACCTCGGCGATCCCGTCGAACGCCGGCTGCGCCACCGCCGCCCCGGTCTCCGCGTCGCGCCCCAGCCAGCACGCGCCGGCCCTCGCCAGCGCATCGTCCGGATCGGGGACGTAATAGAGCGCGACTCGTGCGCCGGCGTTCACGCCACCCGCTCCCCCGCGCGCCAGACCGCGCGCACGACGGGCATCCCCTCATGGACGCGCACCCGCACCAGATCGGCGCGCAGCCCCGGGGCCAGCGTGCCGCGATCGGCGAGGCCCGCGATGCGCGCCGGGGCGGCGGTGATCCGCGCGATCGCGTCCGGTAACGCGCCCGCCGCGGGATGGAACGCCGCCTCGATCAGGCTGGTCGGCACATAGTCCGACGCCAGCGCATCGACCGCGCCCGCCGCCAGCAGCGCCGCGACGCCGACATTGCCGGAATGGGACCCGCCGCGCACCAGGTTGGGCGCGCCGGCGATCACGGCCATCCCGTGCGCGTGGGCCGCGCGCGCCGCCTGCAAGGTCACGGGAAACTCGCTCACGGTGATGCCGTCGGCGGCATTCTCGGCTATTTCGTCCTCGGTCCGGTCGTCATGGCTTGCGACCGCGACATCCCGCCCGTGCAGCCGATCGAGCAAGGCCCGCCGGTTCGGCCCGCGCAACCGCGCCCGTTGCGCCTGCAATTCTCCCATCCGTCGCTCGATCTCCTTGGCCCCGGTGCCGTCCTTGCCGCGCAGCCGGCGGTAGTAATCCAGATCGGCATATTGTCCCACGCCCGGCGTGTGGTCCATCAGGCTCACCATCCGCACCCGGGGATGATCCGCCACCGGATCGAACAGGCCCAGCATGTCGGGCGCCGGCACCTCGCAGCGCAGATGGAGGTAATGGACGGCGCGCAGCAGCCCGGTATCGGCCAGCGCGTCCAGATCGGCCACGCCCTCGCGGAAGGTCCGCACCCGGTCCTTGTCGAAGCCCAGATCGCCGAGACAGAGCGCATCCAGCACCGTGGTCACCCCCGCGACCGCGCATTGCGCGTCATGCGCGATCAGTGCCGAGCGCGACGGCCAGCGTGCGTTGATGCGCGGTTGCACCTGGCGTTCCAGATTGTCGGTGTGCAGATCGATCACGCCCGGCAGCAGGAAATCGCCCCCGAGCGAGACCGCGCCGGGCGCTTTCGAACGCCCCGCCGCGACCTCCACGATCCGCCCGTCGCGCAGCACCAGCGTGCCGGGAACCACCGCGTCGCGCAGAACGAGCACGGCATCCGTCAGAATCGTTTCGTCGTTCATGCGGCGTCCCGG
>JAKAZN010000072.1 GCA_021815835.1 Pseudomonadota bacterium | reverse complement strand
AGAGTCGTCTCGTGGGTTCGAATCCCATCCCCTCCGCCAGTTTCGCTTTTCACGCGATCTCAATCAGTCTCAACCACCTGAAATCTCTTCACTTTCCTCCGTGACGGTGTCCTAATCCGTCTCACGAGATACCCCTCAATCCCGGGGCACTTCGGGGTCGGATGTGGGGTATGGGACAGGAGGCAGGGGTATGCTCACCGACATCGCCGTCCGCAAGGCGCAGGTCCGGGACAAACCGTACAAGATGTTCGATTCCAATGGGTTGTTCCTGCTGGTCACGCCGGCTGGAGGAAAGCTCTGGCGCTTCCGCTACAAGATCGGCGGCAAGGAGAAGCTGCTCAGCATCGGCCCCTACCCCGAGGTGACCCTCGCCGCGGCGCGGGATGCGCGCGACGAGGCCCGGGCCGGGCTGCGCGCCGGCCGCGATCCCTCGCTGGTCCGCAAGCAGCTGCGCGCCCAGGCCGCTAATGACGACCGCAAGTTCGAGAAGGTCGCGCGCGACTGGCATACGCTGAACAAGTCCCGCTGGACCGAGCGCCACACGGCGGACGTGATGATCAGCCTCGAGCAGATGGTTTTTCCGCTCCTTGGCAATGTCGACGTCGCGGAGATCACGCCGCCGATGGTCCTCGACGTGATCCGCCGGATCGAGGCACGCCCGGCGCTGGAGACAGCGCGGCGGGCGCGGCAGCGGATGTCGGCGATCTTCCTGTTTGCGATGGGGCTCGGGCTCGCGACCACCGACCCGGCGGCGGTGATCCAGAAGGCGATGGCGCCGATGACCAAGGGGCGACAACCGGCCCTGGTCACGCTGGAGGAAGCCCGTGAGGCGCTGGCCGCCTGTGAGGCGATCCCGGCGCATCCGGTGACCCGCCTGGCGATGCGGTTCCTCGCCCTCACCCATGTCCGACCCGGAGAGGTGCACGGCACAAGGTGGACTGAGTTCGAGGGGTTGGAGGGAGACGAACCGCTCTGGCTGATCCCCGCCCCACGGATGAAGATGAAGGAAGCGCACAAGGTGCCGCTGAGCCGGCAGGCGGTCGAGGTGATCGAAGTGCTGCGGTCCCTGACCGGGCGCATGCCCTACGTCTTCCCCAATGGGCGGAACGCGCACAAGCCGATGTCCGAGAACGCGCTGGGGTATCTTCTCAACCGCGCGGGGTATCACCAGCGGCATGTGCCGCATGGCTGGCGGGCAACATTCTCCTCGATCATGAACGAGCGCTTCCCGGCTGACCGGGCGATGATCGACCTGATGCTGGCGCATGCCCCGAAGGACAAGGTCGAGGCTGCCTATAATAGAGCAAAGCATCTGAAGCGGCGGCGGGAGCTCTCGCAGATCTGGGCCGACCTGCTGCTGGAGGGCATGCGACCGGCGCACGAGATCGTGGCCGGCCCCATGCGGTAATCTCCTTCTCCGCCTCAGCAGGCCGGATCGTCGGCAACGGGAAGTGTGTCGATCCAGGCGTCGATCTCGGACTGGCGCCAGCGGACGCAGCCTGCTCCGAGGGCGCGCGGACGCGGGAAGGTTCCCTCCTCGATCCGGCGGTAGATCGTCGAGCGGCTGAGCTTCACCTGTTCGATCACCTCGGGCAGGCGGAGCAGAACGTCGGACATCATGTGTCTCCTTGAGAAAGTGAGACACCCCAAGGAGAACAGTTTCGTCGCCTGCGCACATCGGGCGTTGAATGGTCTGGGGGCTTGACGGCGACGAAATTTTTGCGGCCGGTTTTGGCCCGCTTGCTTGAAGCGGTCATGTGTGATTTTCCGCTTGACGGCTTCGTCGCCTGGGCAAGGTCTGGCTTCAGGTTCCGGACAAGTTGCTGATTTACCGTTGTTTTCCGGCGTTAATGTTTCCAGGCGACGAACGGGGTTTTGCCGGTCAAGCGATATTTTGCTCCGGGCACAAAAAAAGCCCCGCCCCGCATGGGTGCGGGACGGGGGGAGCAAAAAGGTTCAGCGCGCGCCGGGGGCGCCGAGGCTGCGGGCGAGATGCTTGCGGTGCTCGGTGACCTGGTCGCCGAGTTCCTCGACGAAGAGCTCGAGCGCCAGCAGGTCGGCGAGCAGTTGTCGCAGCACGCCCTCGACCTTGGCGAGGTCGCCGGAGGTCTCGATCGCGGCCCGGAAGCCGCGCATGGCGCCGGACAGGGCGTCGAACGCGGTCTGCATGCCGGCGCTGGTACGAGTAAGCGCAAGACGCGCGCGCAGTTCGGCGCGCACGGCGTCAAACAGTGTGTGGTCTGACATTGTGGATTGTGTCCTTGAAGAGGCCCGGGCCTGGCCGGGCGGAGCAGAGCTCCGTGCGCAGGTCGGGGCGGCGAGCTCAAGGAGGCTCGGGCTGGCCCGGGCCGTCGGGGATGACCTGCCCCCAATAAGTAGTGATTTGTTGTTCTATTTCAATGGTTTAGTCTGTAATATACCGAACAACTTCAATCGCTTGCCCGGTGGCCGAAGCGGGTTCGGGCCCGCAGGCGGAGTTCGTCGCGCTCGGCCTCGAGCAGGTCGGTGGCCAGCCGGGCGGCCTGCCGGATCTCCGCCCGGCGGTAGTGCCGGTCGACCACGCCCTCGCCCACACCGAGCACGGCGGCGGCAAGGCCCGGGCGGTCCGGGGCCAGATCGGCAAGTGCGGTGGCCATGCCGTGGCGGCTGACATGGGTGCCGCTCTCCTTGCCAAGCTTTTGCGCCGTCACCCGGCGGAACATCTGCATGATGCCGGCATAGCGGAACCGGGTGCCGTCGGGGTTTCGCCAGAACCAGCCATCATCCTCGCCACGGACCATGCGGGGGCGGATCGCGTCGAGGTAGTACCGGAACGCCGGGAGCAGATGATCGGGCACGGCGCACTCGAGGGGCTTGCGGTTCTTGGTCTCCCTCGCCGAGAAGCGGAGCAGGATGTCGGCGCCGTGGTCGAAGACATTCACGCCGAGGCGCATCAGGCTCAACGTGCCGATGCGGATCGGCTGGGCGGCGAGCAGCAGGCAGACCAGTCCGTTGCGATACATCCGCAGAGCGTCCTCATCGGTCGCGGGCAAGGCATTCGCGCTGGCGATCAGGTCCCACCCGAGTGCGGTGAGCACACGGGGATCGAGGATCTCCTTCTCGGCCTCCTCGGGATCGTCCTCGAACCAGTCATTGATCGAGACCCCGCCGGGCCGGGTCAGCCAGTCGAGATCCTGCGCCGGCTGCATGATCCTGAGCGCGGTGCGCAGGTCGAACAGGCGCACCCTGATCGAACCGGCGGCATTGCCACGCGCGGCCAGTGTGTCGACAAAGGATGCCACGTGATCCGGCGTCACCAGGGCGGCGGGATCGTCAGCCGCGATGTCGATCCCGGCTTCGGCCAGCACGACGAGATAGGCGCCCCAGGCGCGGGCAGCGTTGCGGATGCTCAGCGGGCGGAGTGTGTCGGCGTGCCGGGGCCGGGCCAGCCGGCTGGTCCGCGGCGCGATCCCCGCCGCCCACAGGGCGCGATGCGCCGCCGGCCAGTTTGGCTCCGGCAGCACACGACGCGGCTTGCGCGCCTCGTCACGGACCTTACGCCGCGCCATTGCCGGCCCCCTTGGGCTTTGCCCCGTTCGTTCCGGTTGTCCCGGCGTTGCGGCCCTGCCGCCGTCGTGCCCTGACCCGGTCGCGTGCCACGGCGAAGCGCGCCGGGAGACGGTTCGCCTCGATCCGGTCCAGTTCCAGCAGGCGTGACGCCTCGCGCACGGCGAAGATCATCTCCAGCCCGCAGTAATAGGTCATTGTCGTCTTCGGCGAGGCGTGGCCCAGCACGCGGGAAACCAGCTCATACGCCCCCGGTATCCGCTTGAGCAGCCGCCAGGCGGTCAGATGGCGGACGAGGTGCAGGTTGAAGTCGGTCCCCAGTTCGCGCTCCACCCGGGTGGACAGCTCATTGGCGAAGTCGCCCGGATCGCGATGGCGGTCACCAAGACCGTGGAACAGGAACCGGTTGTCTGCGCCGGCCAGCAGCGGGCGATACTTGCTGATATACGTCCCGATCATCGCGGCGACGCGCGGTGTAAAATCCCAGACGATCGGCTGCTTGCGCGTCTTCGTCGCCGCGGCCGGGATATCGAGACCGGTGACCGCACTCGTGCGATGGTCGATGACCAGGTGCCGTTCGATCTCCAGTTCGATCAGGTTTCGCCGCCGCAGCGGTACGGCGAGCAGGATCTCCAGCGCCGTCGCATACATCGCGACCAGCGCCGCATCGCGCGGCCGCAGCTGCAGCTCCGGCAGGCGGCGCATCCATTCGGCGGGCAGGTGCAGCAGCATCGCCAGCGTGTCCGGCTCGTTGAGCGCGCGCAGCTTGCGGGCGACGGTCTCGTTCATCGTCCCCTGCGTCTCCGGCCGGACGGCCGCGCGCAGGTGCAAGATCTCCTCGATCTCGGGCTCCGGCAGGCCGACATGATGCACCGCGATCATCCGCAGCACCTCGGCAAGGGCAGCCACATAGCCGGAGGTGGGATCGTCCTCCGCCCCGTCGGCGTCGCGCCGCCCGGCTGCGGTCATGCGGGCCTTGAGCCGGTCGAGATGGAATTCGAGGATCTGCCGGGGTCGCTCCGGCGGGCTCACCAGATCGCGCAGGCTGGTCATGCTCTCGAGCGTCACCCCCTGCTGCAGCAGTGCCGCCGCGGCCGCGCGGATCTGTTCGGCGCGCGTCTTGATTGTGCGCGGGCTCTGCGCCCGGCTGCGCGGGGCTTTTGCGCCGCGCTCGTCCTGCCCCGCTGCCCTGAAGACCGCACCGGGCGCGCGATACACCCCGCCAAGGCGATGGCCGCGCAGCCCGTCGAGGAAGCGGTCCACGTCCCGCTGGAAGCTGTCGGGGAAGCGGTCGAGCGGCGTGGTGAATTCGTCGCGCATGCCCGGGCGGCGCAATTCGACCTGCGGCCAGCCGGGGATCTCCCGCATCGCCCAGGTCCAGTTCGATGCTGTGCGGCGCACGAGTGCCGGAATGTCGTCCGTCAGGGTGACGTCGTCGAGCCAGGTGGCGAAGTCCGCCAGCGCATCCTCCGTCACGGCACCCGGCGCGATCTCCGCAAGGGTCAGGAAGCGGAAGAAGCGCACCAGCCCCCGCTTGCGTTCGGGCTGCTCGATGCGGTCCATCAGCTCCTGCCAGGCCGGCGCGAGCGTGTTGAGCCCGGTGCCGGTCTCGGCATGAACGCCGAGGCGGATCAGGATCTGGCGCAGATGGCTGACCACATCCCCGAAGCGGCGGTCCGCCAGCCCGTGAAAGGCCGGCGGCTTCCGCCACAGCACCGCGTTGAGGTGCCCGCAGCGCCAACGCTCCGCGACGGGCGCAATCCCGGTCTCCGCCTCCATCCGCCGGACGATGCCATCGGCCACGTTGAAGCTCGACGCCCAGTTCCGTCGCCGGGACTCGGGGATATCGTGCCATGATGCGATCGCGGCCCGGATCGCCTCGGTGCTGAGATCGCCGATCATGGTGACTCCACGCCTGGCCGCCCCGCTGTCGTGGGCGTCGGAGCCATCGGGAGTGTGGCTTCTGGACGTCATGAAACCCTCCGGAACGTCATGTGGCAGGGGGGTGCAGGGAGCAGCATATCACGCGGAAGGGTGGCTATCAACTTACATCATAGGCAATCGCCCCTATGCGTTATGCCACGATAGATAGCTGTTTTAGAACGATTCATATCACCGAAAATCGCGCCCGCCCCGGTCATTGTTCCGCACCATCCGGATCGCTGACGCAGGCCGTTCCGAGCAGCGCGCTGATCGCGGTCTCGGGCACGAACGGGGTGCGCCCGATCCTGACCACCGGCAGCCTTCCCGTCGCAATCCACCAGCGGATCGTCCGCCGCGCCCGGCCGAACAGCGCCGCCACCTCGCCGATATCCAGAAACCCCGGCACCGCGCGCTGGCGCGCTGGCCGCCCAGGTGATCCACCGCCCGCTTCGTCAGTTGCCCCCAACCCAGCCGGATCGGATGTATCGTTCGTCAGTCTCGCCATCTTACGCCCCCTTGTTGTTCGCCTGCGCGAGTATCGGAGGGCTTCGTCGCCAGCACGACCGCGGCGCCTTGCTGCGCCCGAACGAGGCCTAGATGCGCGCCAGATCGGCCGCGCGCGGGCCGCAAATTATTTTTCGCCCTGGTTTTGGAGGAGAAGAGAGGGAAAATCCGACCATGGGTGGGGGAAAAGCACCGAAGACCCGGGTGGCCTCCGGCAGGATGCTCGCCTGCCTCACCTCCCCATCCCCGCCGGGGGGCGGTGTAGAGTTATATTGGGTTCAGGAATTGAACCCTTGGGGGGAGCCGGGGGTGCGAAACAGCAAGGCATCAATCGAGGACGTAGAGATGCGGATCGCCTTTCCGCTTGCCACCCTTGCGCACCTGCCGGATCAGCTCGAGTTCCTTCAGCGTGGCGATCGCCTTGCGATAGCGGCGCACCGTCCATTTCTTGAACATAGCGTCCCTCTCCATCGCCTTGGGCGCGATGGCGAACCGCTTGCCGGGCTCCGCGCCATGGCTGAACTGTAGCTGGGCGAGCAGCATGAGCGCATCCGCGCCACCAGGATGGGCGCGGAGCGCACCGAACGTCTCGGCGCGGGTGATTATGGCCTGTTCCCCAGCGCCGAGGAGGCGGCCTTCGCTCTTGTAGCGCCAGACCGATGCCGCGACCTTGCGCACCTCCGCGAGGTCGAGCGGCGGGTCGTACGTCTCGTTGATCGCAACCGCCTTCCGGACAAGAGCCTCCTCGTCGGACGCGGTGAGCGCTTCCCGCCTCAGCGCGGCGAACAGGCTCTGGTTGCGGGCGCCATCGACAACCCGACCGCTTGGCGGCTGATCGGGCAACCGCTCGACCTGAGTGCGTTGCGGCGTGCGTTGCGGCCGGATCTCCGCAGATTGGCCGTCCTGCGAGCTGTCCTTGTGGGTGCCGCCGGATCGAGGACGGAATGCGATAATCCGCGCCCCATGCTCGCCGAGCGGCGTGCCCGGCCTGATCGGCGGCAGGATCTCGCGCAGTGACCAGTCGCCCTCCAGGAACCGATAGGCCCTCTGCTGCCCGGCCACGATGCGACCACTGGGCGGGCCAACCACAAAGCCACCATGCCCCTTGATGTCACCCTTGATGTCGCCGACCCGGAACGGCCCGCATCGCTCGCCCGAGGAGCGAAAATAGAGGTGCAGGCCGCCACTCGGGGTGGTCACCACGATCGGTGTCTCGCCGAACAGTTCGTAGAGCTTGGATAGACACCCGGGCGTGTCGCAATCGACGACCGTCACGCCGGATAGCCCGGTGATGATGCCGAGATTGGCCGCGCCGAACGCTGGGCGTGCCGCCCATCCAGCGACGACCTCCATGCCCGGCGGCGACTTGAAGTTCCCCCATTTGATCAGGGGGCGCTTGCCGGACGGGTCATCAGCACCGCCGCACGGAATGACCGCGAACCCATGCGAGGCAGCCCGGACAGCCATTGATCTGAATGGCTCAATTAACTGATTTTGCGATATTTCTACGGAATTATATCGGTCCGCTAGATCCAGTGCGACGCGATTGCATTCCAGGACTTCTGAAGGCATGAACAGCTCCAACTCAAGGAAGCAGCCACACTTTCCCACTTTCGTCGCCGCGACGATTTTGCTTCAAAGATTTCTCCGACCCGCAGCGCTGATGTGAATAAGAACGAGCTATACGAAGGCAACATCAACGCGTGCACCACGGCGTTCTGAGCAGTCGCCCATCAGCCCGCCG
>JAKAZN010000071.1 GCA_021815835.1 Pseudomonadota bacterium | reverse complement strand
CCCTGCTGAAGAGCGGTCCGAACATCCAGGCGATGAACTGCGTGCGCAAGCATCTCTCGGCGATCAAGGGCGGGCGGCTCGCCGCCGCGGCGGCGCCGGCGGCGATCGTCACACTGATGATTTCCGACGTGCCGGGCGACGATCCCTCGGTGATCGGCTCGGGGCCGACCGTGCCGGACGCGACGACGGCGGAGGATGCGCGGGAGATCCTGCGCCGCGCCGGGATCGCGGTACCCGCGCCGGTCGCCGCCTGGCTGGCGCGGCCGGAGGCGGAGACGCCGAAACCCGGCGATGCGGCCTTCGCCCGCGCCCGCGAGGTGATGATCGCGACCCCCTTCGCCTCCCTGGCGGCGGCGGCATCGGTCGCCCGGGCGGCGGGGGTGACGCCGCTGATCCTCGGCGATGCGATCGAGGGCGAGGCGCGCGAGGTCGCGGCGGTGATGGCCGGCATGGCGCTGAGCTGTGCCGCCCATGGCGCGCCGCTCGCCCCGCCCTGCGTGCTGGTTTCCGGCGGCGAGACGACGGTGACGGTGCGCGGTGGCGGGCGCGGCGGGCGGAATCTCGAATTCCTCGCCGGGCTCGCGGTCGCGCTCGGCGGCGCGCCGGGCATGACCGCCATCGCCGGCGATACCGACGGGATCGACGGCACCGAGGACAATGCAGGTGCCGTGCTGGCGCCTGATACGCTGGCGCGCGCCCGGGCGATGGGCATCGACCCCACCGCGCGGCTTGCCGACAATGACGGCTATGGCCTGTTCGCCGCGCTCGGCGACCTCGTGGTGACCGGGCCGACCCGCACCAATGTCAATGATTTCCGGGCGATCCTGATCCGCTGAGGGTTTCTGCGCCGGCAGGGGCGAGCGGAGGCTGGACGATGCCCGCCACCGCGCCTTTCGGGCCGCAGATCGTCGCGGCGAGGGGGAGGGTGGTTGCTCCGCCCGGCCAGGCGATACGTAGGGCGGCGACCTTCATGCAGGCCGTGCGGGTGTAGACCGGGCCGGCCACCCAGCGCAGCGACGTTGTCGCCGCCGCCCCGGCGCCGAGGCGGACTGGCAGCACGACCGGGCCGGGATGCATCCCGAAGGGCGGGCGGCGAGCGATCGGCAGGCGGCGATGCGCGGCATCGAGGAAGACGAGGTGCGGCAGACCGGGCAGGGTGCAGGGCGCAGCGCCGCGATTGCGCAGGGCGAGGCGCGTGCCGGAATGCGACATGCCGTCGAACGCGCCGCCTTCGGAATCGGCGTGTGCCACGATCCTCGTGCCGGAGCAGGCCGTTACCGCCGCCGACCGGGCGCAGCCCGCCATCAGCAAGGGCAAGGCGAGTCCGGCCGCCGCCACCCTCATTTCGGCTCATAGCCGGGTTTTTTGTAGAGCGTTGCCGCCTTGCCGCGGATGTCCGGCTCGAAGACCGTCTCGTTCCAGTGCTCGGGATCGACATCCTCGATGCTGACCGACACCGCCGCCTCGCTGCTCCCCGCCGAGGCGATCACCGCCCGCGCGACCGCCTCGGCGATCTGCTGCTTCTGCGCCTCGCTGCGGCCGGCGAACAGCTTGACGATGACATGGGGCATGGGCGGATCCTCCTCTGGCGGGAACTTCAGCCTACACCAGCCCAACGGGCGCGGGCAGGGGGGCGCTGGACCGATGGAATGATATAACATATCATTTTCTCTGAAGGGCCGCAGGAGGACCGGAAGACATGGCGAAACGGCGGGGGATTCTGGCCGGGCTGGTGGCGGCGCCATGGATTGCCCGCGCCGCGGGCCGGATTCCGGCGGTCGGGATCGAGAGCCAGTATGCCGACGTGATCGCGGCGATCGGCGGCGAGCAGGTCGAGGTTGCCGCGATCGAGGTCAATCCCAACGCCGATCCGCACAGTTTCGAGGCAAGCCCGGCGGTGGCGCGGCGGCTCGCCACGGCACGGCTCGTGGTGCTCAACGGGCTTGGCTACGATTCCTGGGCGCGGCGGATTATCGCCGCCACGGCGGGCAGCGCGCGGGGGCGGCATGTGATCGCGGCACAGGCGGTGCTCGGCCTGCCGGATGCGACGCGCAACCCGCATGTCTGGTATGATCCGGCGGCGATGCCGGCGGTGGCCGCGGCGATCGCGGCGGCGCTGGCAGAGATCGACCCGGCGGGGGCTGCGGCCTATCAGCGCAACCTCGCCGCGTTCGATGCCGCGCTGGCCCCCTGGCGGGCGGCGATCGCCGCGTTCCGCGCCGGCCATTCCGGCATCCGCGCGGCGGTGACCGAGCCGGTGGGCAACGACCTGTTCCGGGCCATGGGCATCGAGATCGCCACGCCCTGGAGCTTGCAGGCGGCGGTGATGAACGGCACCGATCCCGCGCCGCAGGACATCGCCACGCAGGAGCGGCTGCTGCGCCGGCGGGAGGTGGCGTTTCTCGGCTATAACCGGCAGGTGATCGACCCGCTGACGCGCGCGATGCTCGACGCCGCGCGGGCGGCGCGTGTGCCGGTGGTCGCGCTGTATGAAACCATGCCCGCCGGGTTCCATTTCGGCTCCTGGATGCTGGCCGAGACCGCGGCGGTGACGCGGGCGGTCGCGCATGGTGCCTCCACCGTCGCGCTCGCGAGCGCGGGATGAGCGATGCGGCCCTCGCGCTGGAGGGGGTGGCGGTCGGCCATGCCGGGCGGGCGGTGCTGGCGGAGGTGGGGTTCAGCCTCGCGCCGGGGAGTTTCGCCGGGCTGATCGGGCCGAACGGCTCGGGCAAGACGACGCTGCTGCGTTCGATCCTCGGCCTTGTCCCGCTGCTGGCCGGGCGTGTGGCGATCGGCGGGCGCGGGCAGGTGGGCTATGTGCCGCAGAGCATCGCGCTCGACCGGTTCATGCCCATCCGCGCGCGAGACGTGATCGCGCTCGGGCTGGATGGGCACCGGCTCGGCATTCCGCTCCCTTCGCGCCGCCGCCGCGCGCTGGTGGACGAGATGATCGACGCGGTGGGGGCAGCCGGCTTCGCCGACCGCAGGGTGGGCGATCTTTCGGGCGGGCAGCAGCAGCGGGTGATGATCGCCCATGCGCTGATCCGCCGCCCCGACGTGCTGCTGCTCGACGAGCCGCTGGCCAGTCTCGACCTGCGCAGCACCGCCGAGGTGGTGTCACTCCTCGCCGGTCTTGCCCGCGAGGCGAAGGTGGCGGTGCTGATGTCGGCGCATGACATGAACCCGCTGCTGCCGGCGATGGACCGCATCGTCTATGTCGCCGAGGGCCGGGCGGTGGCCGGCACGGTGGCGGAGGTGGTGCGCGGCGCGGTGCTGAGCGCGCTGTATGGCGCGCATATCGACGTGCTGCGCGTGCATGGGCGGGTGCTGGTGGTCGCCGCCGGCGGCGCGCCGCACGGCCATGCCCATGATCATGACGAGGATGCGATGCATGTCGTCCGCATTCCGTAGGGGCGGGCGATGAGTGCTGGGTGGTTCGCGCTCGGGCCGGTCGGCGTGGCGCTGGCGGTGAGTTTCGCCGCCGCCCTGGTTTCCGCCGTGGTCGGCGTGTTCACCGTGCTGCGCGGCCAGGCCTTCGCCGGGCACGCGCTGGGCGACATTTCCGGCGCGGGTGGGGCGGCGGCGCTGCTGTTCGGCATTCGCCCGCTCGCCGGTTTCGTGGCGATGGCGCTGGGCGGGGCGGCGGCGATGGCGCTGGCCGGCGGGCGGCGGATCGCCGAGCGGGACCTCGCCAGCGGCGTGGTGCTGGGCGCGGGGCTCGGGTTGGCGGCGCTGTTCCTGTATCTCGACGCGACGATGAGCGGCGCCGGCGGTGCGGCGAGCACGGTGATGTTCGGCTCGATGTTCGCGATTCCGCCGGGGATGGTGCTGCCGGCCGCCCTGTGCGCGGTGGCGGCGCTGGCGGCGATGGCGGCGCTGGCGCGGCCGCTGGCGCTGATCGCGATCGACCCCGATCTGGCGGCGAGCCGAGGGGTGAGGGTGCGGCTTGTCGGCTTCGCGCATCTCGCGGTGCTGGCGCTGGCGGTGGGGCTCGCGGCGATGAGCGTGGGGGCGGTGCTGGCCACCGCGCTGCTGATCGGCCCGGCCGCCGCCGGGTTGCGGGCGGCGCGCACGCTGCCGGGGGCGGTGGCGCTGGCGGCGGCGATCGGCGTCGGCGCGAGCTGGGGCGGCATCGGCCTTGCTTACGAGAGCTATGGCTGGAGCCTCGGCTGGGGCGGGCGGCATGGCTGGCCGGTGAGTTTTTTCGTGGTGGCGCTGGTGGTCGCCGCCCATGCCGGCGCCGGGCTCGCCGCACGGATGCGGGGCTGAGATGTTTGCCGCCTTCATGCTCGATACCTGGGTGGCGGGGCTCATCGTCGCCATCACCGCGGGGGTGGTGGGCTGGTTCGTGGTGCTGCGCGGCGCCTCCTTCGCCGCCCATGCGCTGCCGCTCGGCACGTTTCCGGGGGCGGCGGCGGCGGTTCTGCTCGGCATCGCGCCCTCCGCCGGGGTGGCGGGGTTCGGGCTTGCCGGCGTGGTCGCGATCTGGGTGCTCGGGCGGCGCGGCCGGCCCGAGGTGGCGACGGCGCTGACCCTGGTGATGCTGCTCGCCACCGGCGCGCTGCTGCTCTCCTGGACCGACCGCTACGCCGCCCAGGTCTATGCGCTGCTGTTCGGCCAGGTGCTCGGCGTTTCGCGCGCGTCGCTCGGCGGGATGGCGCTGGCCGGGGCGGGTGCGGTCGCGCTGGTGCTGGCCGGGTTCCGCCCGCTGCTGCTCGGCGCGATCGCGCCGGATCTTGCAGCGGCGCGCGGCGCGCGGCCGGCGGCGTGGGAGTTCGGCTTTCTCGCCGCGATCGCGCTGGCCGCCGCGGTTGCGGTGCCGGTGGTGGGCGCGCTGCTGACCTTCGCGCTGATGGTGGGCCCCGCCTCGTGCGGGCGGGCGGTTTCGGCGCGGCCGGAACTGGCGCTCGCCGCCTCGGTGGCGATCGCGCTGGCGCTGATGGCCGGCTCGATCGCCTTGTCCTACATCACCAGCTGGCCGGTCGGCTGCTTCGCCGGGCTGGGCGGCGCCGGCTGCTACGCGCTGGGCCGGGCGCTGCTGTGATCAGGGCGCCGTGATCAGGGCAGCTCGACGACCTCGACCCGGCGGCCGCGCGCGGCCAGCGCGATCCGACCGCCCTTGAGGCGCAGCGCGTCGTTGCCGAACAGCTCGGCGCGCCAGCCGTGCAGGCAGGGCAGGTCCGGCGCGTCCTCGCTGGCGAGGCGGTCGATATCGTCGCCGGAGGCGATCAGCCGGGCGGCGACGTGGTGCGCCCCGGCCCGCTCGGCGAGCAGCACCTTGAGCAGCGCGACGAGGCCGGCGGGCGGACGGGTGCTTTCCGCGGCGCGCGGCGCCTCCGGCAGCTCGGCATCGGGGATCGCCTTCGTCGCCGCGATCACCTCGAGCAGCGCCCGGCCGGACTTGCCGCCGGCGAAGCCGCTGGAGATGCCGCGCACCCGGGTCAGCCCCTCGGCATCGGCGGGGGCGAGGGCGGCAAGCTCGGGGATCTGCTCGTCGCGCACGATGCGCTGGCGCGGCACGTTCACCCGCATCGCCTCGCGCTCGCGCCAGGCGGCGATCGCCTTGACGAGTGCGAGCTGCCGGCGGTTGCCGCCGCGCAGCTTGAGCCGGCGCCAGGCATCCGCGGGTTCGGTGCGGTAGGTCGCGGGATCGGCCAGCACCGCGGCCTCCTCGGCCACCCAGTCGAGCCTTCCCTCGCGCGTCAGCCGGTCGCGCAGCGCTTCATAGACCGGGCGCAGCCAGGTGACGTCCGCCGCGGCATAGGCGATCTGCGCGCGGGAGAGCGGCCGGGCCGACCAGTCGGAGAAGCGGTGCGCCTTGTCGATCCGCCCGCCGGCGAGGGAGGAGACCAGCGTGTCGTACCCCACCTGATCGCCGAAGCCGGCGACCATCGCCGCCACCTGGGTGTCGAACAGCGGGGCGGGGACGGCGCCGAATTTCAGCAGGAAAATCTCGATGTCCTGCCGGCAGGCGTGGAACACCTTGATCACGCCCGGATTGGCGAACAGCGCGCCGAGGGGGGCGAGGTCGAGCCCCTCGGCCTCGGCGTCGATCACCGCGACATCGTTCGCACCGCCGAGCTGGACCACGCAAAGCTCGGGAAAATAGGTCTTTTCCCGCATGAACTCGGTATCGACGGTGACGAACGGCTCGGCAGCCAGCCGTTCGCAGAGCGCGGCGAGGGCCTCGGTGGTCGCGATCAGCACGGGTTCGGGAAAGCTCGGGCTCGGTTTCATGCGCGATCAACTGGCACGCAACGTCTTGACAGGAAAGACCCGCGCCGCTCATTTGCCGCTGTTTTCTGTCAGGACTGGCCCCCATGCACGAATATCGCACCCATGATTGCGGCGCCCTGCGCGCCGCCGATGCCGGCATCACCGCGCGCCTTTCGGGCTGGGTGAACGTCAAGCGCGACCATGGCGGGCTGCTGTTCATCGACCTGCGCGACCATTACGGCATCACCCAATGCGTGTTTCCCGCCGGCTCGCCGGTGTTCGCCGCGGCCGAGGCGCTGCGGGTGGAGAGCGTGATCACCGTGACCGGACGGGTGGTGAAGCGCGACGCCGACACGGTGAACCCCCGCCTGCCGACCGGCGCGATCGAGCTGGTGGCCGAGACGGTCGAGGTGCAGTCCACCGCCGATGTGCTGCCGATCCAGGTTGCCGGCGAGGCGCAGTTCCCCGAGGAGCTGCGCCTGCGCTACCGCTTCCTCGACCTGCGCCGCGACAAGCTGCACCGCAACATCATGCTCCGCGCCAACGTGATCGCCTGGCTGCGCCGCGAGATGACGGCGCGCGGCTTCACCGAGTTCACCACGCCGATCCTGACCGCCTCCAGCCCCGAGGGCGCGCGCGACTTCCTGGTGCCCTCGCGCGTGCATCCCGGCCAGTTCTACGCGCTGCCGCAGGCGCCGCAGCAGTTCAAGCAGCTGCTCATGGTCGCCGGCTTCGACCGCTATTTCCAGATCGCGCCGTGCTTCCGCGACGAGGCGAGCCGCGCCGACCGCGCGCCCGGCGAGTTCTACCAGCTCGATTTCGAGATGAGCTTCGTGACGCAGGAAGACGTGTTCGCCACCATCGAGCCGGTGCTCGGCGGGCTGTTCCGCGAATTCGGCGGCGGGCGCAGCGTGACGCAGTGGCCGTTCCCGCGCATTCCCTATGACGAGGCGCTGCTGAAATACGGCTCGGACAAGCCTGATCTGCGCAACCCGCTGCTGATCACCGACGTGACCGACGCCTTCCGGGATTCCGGCTTCGGCCTGTTCGCCAAGATCGTCGCCTCCGGCGGCGTGGTCCGCGCCATTCCGGCGCCGGGCACGGGGGGCAATCCGCGCTCCTTCTTCGACAAGCTCAACGAATGGGCGCGCGCGGAAGGGGCGGGCGGGCTCGGCTACATCATTTTTGCCCCGGACGGCGCCAAGGGCCCGATCGCGAAAAACCTGGAGCCCGAACGCGCCGAGGCGATCCGCGCGGCGACGGGCGCCAGCGTTGGCGATGCCGTGTTCTTCGCTGCCGGCAAGCCACTCGATGCCGCCAAGTTCGCTGGTGCCGTGCGCACCAGGCTCGGCACCGATCTCGGCCTGATCGATGAGCAGAAATTCGAGTTCTGCTGGATTGTCGATTTCCCGATGTACGAGCGCGACGAGGAGACCGGGCAGATCGTGTTCAGCCACAACCCGTTCTCGATGCCGCAGGGCGGGCTGGAGGCGCTGAACGGGCAGGACCCGCTGACGATCAAGGCGT
>JAKAZN010000070.1 GCA_021815835.1 Pseudomonadota bacterium | reverse complement strand
GAAGGGAACCGTCACCGTCGGTTCGAGACCGCCACCGCCGCATCGACAGCCCGTCTCCGCGAAGCCGGTTCGACCGTTCAGCCGGCGAATCCTGGATTGTCCTGCTTCCCCGGAACCGTCGGGGCTGCTGCGATCCGTTCGGTTGGTTGCTCGGGCCGGCGAAGGCGCGAGGCCGGGGTTCGGGTCGCCGGATCCGGTCGCTGGATCCGGTAACCGGATCCGGTCGCTTGGGGCGCGGCCGGACGAGGTTCGTGTCGCAACGGCTAGAATGAGGTAACTGGTTTGCGTCATCCTATTCGTGCCCTTTCCGGCGCTGCGCTTGCCGCTGTTTTCGCGTTCGCGCTTCACGGCGCCACCGCGGCCGGGCAGCCGCCGGGAGTGTCACTCACGCCAGGGAGTCCCGGAATGAACAAGCCGCCGCCGCCGACCGCCGCCACGATCGCTTACAAGGAAGCGGGACTGCACCTGCAACTGGAGATGGGCATCAGCTATACCGGCGATCCGGACGCGGATTTCACGTCGTTGCTTCTCGCCTACGGCAAGGGCACCGCGGCGCTGGCGCGGATCGCCCTGGAGCACGGCAAGGATCCGGAGATTCGGCGTATCGCGCAGCACGTGCTCGAATCCGAAGCCAAGCAGGCCGAGCGGTTGCAGGCCTGGCGCGCCGCGCATCCGTGAACGACGCCGTGTTGGAGGGCACTCCATGAGCGATACCGCGCAGGCCAAGGCCGCCTGGCTCCGGAACACGCTGGGCATCGAGACCGAGGCGGACGGGCCGCCGCCGCCGGGCGCCGTGCTGCCAAAGAACCCGATCAGGGCGATCATCGACGGGGTGGAAGCGATCTTCTCGCGTCGCAAGAAGAAGAAAACATCGCCCACACCGACACCGCCGCCGACACCGCCGCCGACACCGCCGAGCCAGTCCTCGCCGACGGTGGTGAAGGACGAGGCGTTCGAGGAGAAGCTGCGGACCCTCAAGGAGGAAATCGGCAAGGTGAAGGCGCTGGGTTGCGGCACCGCGCAGATGGAGGCCGATGCCGACGACCTTGCCGCCCATGCCGAGACCGCGAGCAAGGAGCAGAACAAGGACAAGCGCGACAAGGCCTATACGGCATTGCGCAAGCGGGCCGACGAGATGATTCAGCATGTCCGTGCCCTGCGGAAATCCATCAAGGACGTGATGGGCGAGGCGGAGGGGCCCCCATCCGCGCAACAGAAGAACGACGCCTACAAGAAGGCGCTCGAGGATTTCTACGGCCTGACGATCACGGTGCCGGACGGCATGACCAACACGCATTTCGATCAGATGTTCGACATGTTCGGCACCGTGCCGCAGGGCCATGTCAAGCAGAACAAGCTGAAATCGCTCAAATACAACACGGCCGACATCGGCGGGGTCTATTACGGCACGCCCTGCGAAATCGAAATGGGCAATTTCGGCGACGGCACCCGCATGGAGACCGACCCGTCGAGCCGCTACATGCTCGACGGCAAGGTCGTCCCGGCCAACTCGTTCAACGTGACGGCGCTGCACGAAATCGGCCATGCCCTGGACGCCGACAAGGACATCATGGGCAAAAACAAGAAAAAGGACGGAGCCGGCGGCTGGACCGACTGGATGCGCACGGACGCGGTCGTGCCGATCTACGCCAAGGCGCTGAAACAGGAAGCATCCCCGTCGGACAAGGTGACCGAGGATGCCATGCTCGAGCTCGTGCGCACCGCGATCGTCTCCGGAACCGTGACCCAGCCGACCGGCATGGACAACGAGGACTGGCAGAAGATCAACACCTTCCTGGTGACGAAATGCCTGCCCATGCGCGACGCCCAGCAACCCTACTTCAAGAATAATCCCGCGGCGATCGGCGACATGGTCTATACCGAGGGCTCGCCCGGCTGGTGGTGCGGCTACAAATATGCCGCCCGCGCCTCGACCTACGTGAACAATTACCAGTGGCGCTCGCCACCCGAATGGTTCGCGGAGGTCTATGCCATCACCTGGCTCTCGAAGAAGAAGCCACCCTCTGGCGTCGCCGCGGAGATCGCCGAATATTGCTGGAAAGAATAGGCAGGAACAGCCGTCATGTCGCTCTTCCACCCGGCCGTCACGACCTGTCCGAAATGCGGCACCAAGGCCGAGGTGCAACGCGTCGGCAGCGTGAACGCCGACCGACGCCCGGACTATCGCGAAGCCATTCTGGACGGCAGCTTCCAGGCGGCATCATGCGCCAAATGCGGCGAGAAACTGCGATCCCCGCCACACCTCACCTATCTCGACGTCCACCGGAATAGTTGGATCGCCGTCGAACCGCCCAACCTGATCGCCCAGTGGGAAGCGGCCGAGAACGAAGTGTTCGACGTATTCGATCGCGGGTTCGGCCCATCCGCGCCGAAGGCCGCCCAGGAACTCGGCCGTTTTCTCCGCCCTCGTCTCGTGTTCGGCTGGGCGGCGCTGCGCGAGAAGCTGCATTGCCAGGATCTCGGGCTCGACGACACCACCCTCGAATTGCTGAAGATGGCCATCATGCGCCAGGTCGACGCGGCCCCCGCGGCCGACCAGACGGAGCTGCGCCTCGTCGCCGGCGACGAGGCCGCGCTGCGGTTGCGGTGGATTGAACCCGAAACAGAGTCCGCACTCGCCGAGCTTGAGGTTCCCCGCGACGTCTACGACGAGATTGTCGAGCAGGCGGATGGCTGGGCCCCGGCGCGCGAAAAATTCACCGGCGTCCTGCTTGTGGACGTCAAACGGCTGCTGATCGGGGTCCCAGCCTGATTTCCGGACCGGGCGCCCGCGTCGCCGGGTCGATCGTCCGTCCCTGGTCGGGTTGGGCAAGCCGATCATCGAGGTCTGTGCCGGGCTGGGAAAAGCGCGCTGTTTGTTATGGTATCGGGGTGAATAGCGCACGCGCCGCCGGCAGATCGAACCGCCGATCCGCCGGCTCAAGCGGAATCGGCGTATCCGCGGCTTTCTCGCCAACAACCAAAATGCCATCCGGCTCCAGATCCATGCCGCCCTGATCGCCGACACCCCGCCGCGCCGCGACTCCGGCACCACAGTCCTGCGCGAGGCGGGAAAGGGAAGGGAAGGAACGCTTGACAGGGCGGCCCGCGACGCGGAACGAAATGCATCGCACGGAGCCTCTCATGCAGATCACCATCCTCGGCGCCGCCGGTTTCCTCGGCCGCAAGCTCGCCACCCGGCTGGCCCGGCAAGGCGGGCTCGGCACCGATAAGATCACCCACCTGACCCTGTTCGATCTGGCGGAGCCGCCGGCGCCGGCGAACCCGCCCTTCCCGGTCACGACGCTCGCCGGCAATCTCACCGCGCTGCCCGCGGCGGCGATCCCGCCCGGCACCACCCATGTCATCCATCTTGCCGCCGTGGTCTCGGCCCAGGCGGAGGCGGATTACACGCTGGGCCTCGATGTCAATCTGCACGGCACATTGCGCGTGATCGAGGCCTGCCGGCGCCTGACCGAGGCCGGCGGCAAGCCGCCCCGTGTGGTCTTCACCTCCTCGGTCGCCAGCTTCTCCGGCGGCCAGAGCGCCACCTTGGCCGACGATGCGCGTCAACTGCCGGCCAACAGCTATGGGGCGGAGAAGGCGGCGGCCGAATTGCTGCTGGCCGATGCTTCCCGCCGGCGCTTCCTGGACGCGGTCTCGCTGCGCCTGCCGACCATCACCATCCGCCCCGGACGGCCGAACCGCGCGGCGTCCAGCTTCATCTCGGCGATCCTGCGCGAGCCGTTGCTCGGCCTGCCCGCCGAGCTGCCGGTGGCCGAGGATTTCGCCGCCTGGATCGCCAGCCCACGCCGCGCCGTGGAATGGCTGATCCACGCGGCCTGGATGGACACGGCTTCGCTCGGCCTCGATCGCGGCATCAACCCGCCTGGGCTGCGCGCGACGATGGGCGAGATGTTGGCCGCGCTGGAGGCGGTGCGCCCCGGCGCGCGCGATCTGGTGCGCCGCGCGCCGGATGCCGAGATCGCGGCGATCGTCGGCACCTGGCCGGCGGCCTTCGCCGCGACGCGGGCGCGCATGCTCGGCTTCACCGCGCACGAGCCGCTGATCGAACTGGTGCGCGCCTTCATCGCCGACGATCTGGCGGCGACGCGCGCCGATCGGGGCCTTGGCGATTGAGCACGGGACCAAAGGAGCCGAAGGGGCTAGATTAGCTGCCGCCCCCCTTCGTGCCGCGCGCCCGGCGCGGCGGCGCTGCGCGCTTCGCTTGCCCGTCACTGGTTCCCCGGAGGGCGCCTTCGGGAAAACTCCCCCGCGGGAAGGACCGACCCCATGCCGGACCTGCCGATCCCCATTCTGGACCATGCCGCGATCAACCTGCGCGACGATCTCGATCGTGGCGAGGCCGTCTATCGCCGGCTCGGCTTCACCCTGACGCCGCGCGGCTATCACACGCTCGGCTCGATGAATCACCTGGCGGTGTTCGGCACCGATTATCTGGAACTGATCGGCGCGCCGGCCACCTCGACGGGACGGCTCGAAATCCTGGCCTCCCCGGCGGGACTCAATGGCCTGGTGTTCGGCACCGACGATTCCTCGTCGGTCTATGCCACGCTGCTGGCAGCGGGCCTGCCGGTCGGCCCGCCGGTGCAATTCGCCCGCCCGGTGACGCTACACGGCAGCACGCGCGACGCGATCTTCCGCACCGTTCGGCTGTTGCCGGGCGCGGTGACCGCCGGGCGGCTCTATTTCTGCCATCATTCCACCCGCGAACTGGTCTGGCGGGACGAGTGGCGCCATCATCCGAACGGCGTGCTGGGCATCGCCCGGGCGGTGATCGCCGCGCGGGATCCGTCCGTGCTCGCCACCTTGTTCGGGCGCATGTTCGGGCCGGAGATGGTGGTGGGCGGCGCCGATGGCTGCTCGCTGCTGCTCGGGCTGGCGCGCTTCGACGTGACCACCGCGGCCGCGCTGCGCGCGGCCTATGGCACGGCGGCACCCGAGGATGACGGGCGGACCGAGTTCATGGCGCTGCTGAGCTTGCGGACCTGCGCGCTCGATCGCGCCGAAGCGGCGCTGATCGCGGGCGGGATCGCCATGCGGCGCGAACCGAATCGCATCGTGGTGCCCGCGAGCGAGGCCTGCGGGGTCACGTTGGAATTCGTGGGGCCCTGAGGCGGCGCAATTCCCAGCCCTGCCAGACCAGCAGGATCGGCACGCCCACCGCCAGATCCCGCGCCCGGCGCAGCAGCGACACCGCCAGCGAGACCTCCACCGGCAGGCCGAAGATCGCGCCCAGGCCGGCATAGCTCGCCTCCTGCACGCCGATCCCGGCCGGCACGAGGAAGGTCGCGGCGGCGATCGCGCTGAGCAGCGCCTCGATCGCCAGCGCCACCTCGAACGGCACCGGCAGTCCCAGCGCGCGATAGGCGATGAACGTGCCCACCCCGCTCATCATCCAGCCCAGCAGATGCAGCGCGAAGCTGAGCGCGAGCCGGCCGGACTGGGCGTGCAGCGCGGCCAGTTCGCGGCCCAGCGCGTCCAGCCGCTCCTTCGTCCCGCCGAAGCGGCCCGCGGCGATCCGCCCGCCGATGCGCGCGAACAGCGAATCGGCGCCGCGCTGCATCCAGATGAAGATCGCCGCCGCCGCCACCGCGCCCGCCATCCCGAGCTCGATCGGCAGCCGCAGCCGGGACGCCGGATCGTGCAGCAGCACCACGCCGAGGCCGATCCCGGCGAAGGCGACCTCGGCCAGGAACTCCGCCGTCACGTCGAGCACGGTCGATCCGGTGGCGAGGGCCCAGCCGATTCCGCCCAGCATCACCGCCCGCCCACCGACCACGAAGCCGCCAAGCTGGGAGAAGGGCAGGCAATTGCTCGCCGCGTCGCGCACCATCCGCCCCCAGACGAACACCCAAAGCCGGCGCACCCCGCGCCCGCGCGCGATCTGATCCCAGGCCATGCCGAGCGGCAGGAACATCAGGCATTGCCAGCCGTAATAGAGGCCGAAGCCGCGCCAGCCGACCCGCAGCACCCCGGCGAGCACCCGCCCGGCGCCGGACCAGCCGATCAACGCCGTGCCGAGCGCGAGGCCCGCCAGCGCGAGCGCCACGGAGAGTTTCTTCAAGGCAAAATCACTTTCGTGCGAACGCCGCGGACGCGGCCCAGGGCGCGGCGGCGCCCGCCTCTACACCAGCCCGCCCCCCCGGGCTATAGAGGCGGCTTGCAAACATCGAGGTCCGCCGCCTTGGCGACAGACTCGCCCACCCTGGTGACCGGCGCCACCGGCTTCGTCGGCTCGGCGGTCGCGCGCGCGCTGGCCCGGCGGGGACACCGGCTGCGGCTGCTGGCGCGGGCTGGTTCCGACCGGCGCAATATCGACGGGCTGGACGCCGAGATCGCGATCGGCGACCTGGCCGATCCCGCCTCGCTGGCCCGCGCCGCCGCCGGATGCCGCTTCGTGTTCCACCTCGCCGCCGATTACCGCATCTGGGTCCCCGACCCGGCGGCGATGCTGCGGGCCAATGTGGACGGGACCGTGGCGATGCTGCGCGCCGCGCAGGCGGCGGGGGTGGAACGGATCGTCTATTGCAGCTCGGTGGCCGCGCTGGGCCTGACCGCGGATGGCGCCCCGGCCGACGAGATCACCCCGGTCGATCCCGACCATATCGTCAGCATCTACAAGCAATCGAAATACCTGGCGGAGCGCGCGGCCCGCGACCTGGTCCGCCAGGGCGCACCGGTCGTCATCGTCAACCCCGCCGCCCCGGTCGGCCCGCGCGACATCAAGCCCACCCCCACCGGGCGGATGATCCTGGACGCCGCCGCCGGACGCACGCCGGCCTACGTGGACACCGGCCTCAACATCGTCCATGTCGATGACGTGGCCGAGGGACATATTCTCGCGCTGGAACGCGGCGCGATCGGCGAGGGCTATATCCTGGGCGGTGAGAATCTGAGCCTGCGCGATCTGCTGGGCCTGGTGGCCGAGGCGGCCGGGCGCGCGCCCCCGCGCATCCGCCTGCCGATCGGCGCCGTGTGGCCGGCGGCGCTGGCGATGGAGGCGGCGGCCCGTCTGTTCGGCGGCGAGCCGCGGGTGAGCCGGGATTATCTGCGCATGGCACGCAAGCGGATGTTCTTCTCCTCGGCGAAGGCGGAGGCCGCGCTGGGCTACGCGCCGCGGCCGGCGCGCCTCGCGGTCGCGGACGCGCTGGCCTGGTTCCATGCGTCGGGAATGCTGAGCGGTGCGCCGCGGCGGCAGGCGGCATGACGGGGCTGGCCACGCTCGCGCTATTGGCCTGGCTCGCGCTCCTGTTCGCGCATGGTGGGTTCTGGCGCGCGGGGCCGGTGCTGACGCCGCCCGAGGCGTCATTGGCGGACGCGGTTTCCGTGACCGTGGTCGTGCCGGCGCGCGACGAGGCCGAGCATGTCGGCGCGGCCCTGCGCTCCCTGCTCGCGCAGGATTATCCCGGCGCGCTGCGCGTGATCCTGGTCGATGATTCCAGTACCGATGCCACGGGCGCGATCGCCCGCGCGATCGCCGATCCGCGCCTGACGGTGGTCTCCGGCGTGCCCGGTCCCCCGGGCTGGAGCGGCAAGCTCTGGGCGGTCGCGCAAGGGATCGAGGCGGCCGGGGACGCGGCGCTGATCCTGCTGACAGATGCCGATATCGTCCACGACCCGCGCCATGTTTCGGCGCTGGTGGCGCAGGCCGAGGACTCCGGCGCCGATCTCGTCTCCGCCATGGTGGCGCTCGCCTGCGACAGCGCCGCCGAGCGCGCGCTGGTGCCGGCTTTCGTCTATTTCTTCCAGCTGCTG
>JAKAZN010000069.1 GCA_021815835.1 Pseudomonadota bacterium | reverse complement strand
GGTCGCGCACATGCCGCACCATGCAGCGGAAATCCCGGGCGATCGATTGCAGCAGCGGCGCGGCCACCTCCGGCTCCCGCTCCAGCAGCTTGCGCATCCCCTTGGCATCGACCGCCACCAGCCGCGCATCGGCGACGGCACAGGCCGTTTGCAGATACGGCATGGCGCCGATCACCGAGGCCAGCACCATGTCGCCGATCGGGCGGATCACATCGACCACCGCGGCGTTGCCGTCTGGCATCGCGCTGGACAATGCGATCAGCCCGTCCAGGAGGAAATAGAGCGCCACCGGCACCGTGCCCTGTCGGAACAATTCCGCGCCGCGGGCGAGGGAGACCATCTCGCTCATGGCGTCGAGCTCGGTCAGGATCGTCTCCCGCAGGCGCGAGAACGCGGGAATGCGCCGCAGCACCGTCGCACCTGGACGCATGGAATGATACCCTTGGTTCGAGTCATGGGCCGTGTGGATCGCGGTCCGGAGTGTCGCGCAATTGCCGCACATTTGAAACATGCGGTTGGCGCGATTGAGCAAATTTTAATCCTTTCGCCACCTGACACCCCCGAGCACCCCCTGGAAGCACCATGAAAGCCATCCTCTGCGAAGCCTTCGGCGGCCCCGAAACCCTGGCGCTCCGCGAGGTGCCGGACCCGCCCCCGCCCGGCCCGGGGGAGATCCAGCTTCGGCTTGCCGCCCGCGGCGCCCAGTATGTCGATGTGCTGATGGCGGCCGGAACCTACCAGTTCCGCCCCGATCCGCCCTTCATCCCCGGCAGCGAAGCCGCGGGGGAGGTCATCGCCGTCGGTCCCGACGTCACCCGCTTCCGCCCGGGCGATCGCGTGATGAGCCGCCATCGGCTCGGCGCCTTCGCCGAACGCGCCAACGCCGCCGAGTCCGCCTGCGACCTGGTGCCCACCGGCATGAGCCTGGAGGAAGCGGGCGTGTTCCGCGCCGCCCATGCCACCGCCTATCACGCCCTACTCCAGCGCGGCCGGCTGGCCGCGGGGGAATGGGTGCTGGTGCACGGCGCCGCCGGCGGCATCGGCATCGCCGCCATCCAGATCGCCAAGCTGTTCGGCGCCCACGTGATCGCCACCGCCAGCACCGAGGCCAAACGCGCCGCCTGCCTGGAAGAAGGCGCCGATCACGCCATCCCCTACGCGGGCGGGTTCCTCGATGAAGTGAAACGCCTGACCGGCGGGCGCGGCGTGGATATCGTCTATGACCCGATCGGCGCGGCGGTGACCGAGGAATCGCTCCGCGCGCTGGCCTGGGGTGGGCGCATCCTGATCCTGGGCTTCCTCGGCGGCGGACCGGCGACGATCCGCAGCAACTACCTGCTCATCAAAGGCATCGACGCGATCGGCGTGCGCATCGGCGGCCTGCAGGATGCGAACCCGGCGCTGGCGGCGGCGAACACGCGCGCCCTGCTGGACCTTGCGGCCGAGGGCAAGCTACGCCCCCGCATCTCCCACCGATTTCCCCTCGCCGAAGCCGCCGCGGCACTGCGCGCCATCGCGGCCCGCGAGGTCATCGGCAAGGCGGTGCTGGTGGGGTGATCTTGGGAGTGGCGGGAGCGTAAGAAAGGCCAGGGGGCGCTACCCTCTGGCCTTTCTTACGACCCCATCACCCCCAAGATCACCCCACCAGCGGCGCCCGCTCGGAGGCGGCGCGGGACCAGGCGGCGTCGGCGTCTTCGTCGAAGAGTTCGGTGAGTTTTTTCATCATGGTGCCGCCGAGTTCCTCGGCGTCGACGATGGTGACGGCGCGGCGGTAGTAGCGGGTGACGTCGTGGCCGATGCCGATGGCGATGAGTTCCACCAGTTCGCGGCCTTCGATTTCGCGGATCACGTCGCGCAGGTGTTTTTCGAGGTAGTTGCCGGGGTTGACGGAGAGCGTGCTGTCATCGACCGGCGCGCCGTCCGAGATGACCATCAGGATGCGGCGGTGTTCGGGCCGGGCGAGCAGGCGGCGATAGGCGAACAGCAGCGCCTCGCCGTCGATGTTTTCCTTGAGCAGGCCTTCGCGCAGCATGAGGCCGAGATTCTTGCGCGCGCGGCGCCAGGGAGCGTCGGCGGCCTTGTAGACGATGTGGCGCAGGTCGTTGAGCCGACCGGGATTGCGGGGCTTGCCGTCCTGCACCCATTTCTCCCGCGATTGGCCGCCTTTCCAGGCGCGGGTGGTGAAGCCGAGCACTTCGGTTTTCACCGCGCAGCGTTCCAGGGTGCGGGCCAGGATGTCGCCGCACATGGCGGCGACGGTGATGGGACGGCCGCGCATCGATCCGGAATTGTCGATGAGCAGGGTCACGACGGTATCGCGGAACTCCATTTCGAGCTCGCGCTTGTAGGACAGCGCCAGGAGTGGATTGACCACCACGCGCGAGAGGCGGCCGGCGTCGAGCATGCCCTCGTCGAGGTCGAATTCCCAGGCGCGGGTTTGTTGCGCCAGCAGGCGGCGCTGCAGGCGGTTGGCGAGTTTGGAGATCACGCCTTGCAGGTGCTGCAATTGCTGGTCGAGCTGCTGGCGCAGCCGGGTGAGCTCGTCGGGATCGCAGAGATCTTCGGCCGAGACTTCCTCGTCGTATTGGCGGGTGAAGGCGCGATAGGCGGTGCCGTCGTCGGGGTTGGGGCGTTCGCGGCGGGGTTGCGGGCCGCCGGGGCGGTCGTCGCCTTCGGCGATGGCGGCTTCTTCTTCCGATTCCTCGCCGGAATCGTCCGCCGCGTCGCCTTCCATTTCCTCCGGCTGGGCGCCGAGGGCGCTTTCCTGGTCGGATTCCGACTGGCCTTCGCCCTGCTCGGGGTTGTCCTGCTCGCCGGATTGTTCGCCGCCTTCCTCGCCCTCCTGGTCCTGGTCGTCGGGTTCGGCGTCGGCTTCGGCTTCCGCCAGTTCCATCGCCGCCAGCAGCTTGCGCGCGGCGCGGGTGAAGGCGCGCTGGTCGTCCTGGGTGCGGCCGAGTTCGGTGAGCGCGTCGGACACGTTCTCACCTACGCTGTCGCGCCAGAGATCGACCACGCGGCGCGCGGATTCAGGCACGGGTTGGCCGGACATGCGTTCGCGGGCGAGCAGCGACAGCGCGGCGGTGACCGGGAGCTGTTCCTTCCGCGTCATGCGGTCATAGCCTTCGGTCTCGCATTCCTCGGCGAGCTTGGCGTGGAGATTGGCGGCGACGCCGGCCATGTGGCGGGCGCCGACGGTCTCCACGCGGGCTTGTTCCAGCGCGTCGTAGACGTCGCGGGCTTCGCGCCGGTTCGGCATGCGCGCATTGTGGACGGCGTCGTCGTGGTGGCGCAGGCGCAGCGCGATGGCGTCCGATGCGCCGCGCAGTTTCGCCATTTCAGCGGGCGGCAGGGCGCGGGTGGGCAGCGGCAGGCGGGCGCGCTTGCCGGAGACGCCCGAGGGGCCGGGTTGGAAATTCACCTGCACATCCGGGATTTCGGCAATCGCGCGCAGCACGCCGGCGGTGGCGCGCTTGAAATCCTCGGTGCGGGCGTTGTCCTTGGTGGTGCCGCTCATGGGTGGGTCCGTCGCTGCCGGCGCGGGCTATTGCAGGATTGAAAGCGCGGCCAAGCCGCTGCCATGGGCCGCGAGCAACGCCGCCGGGATGCCCCACAGATAGCCATGGGACGGTATTGCGGCGAGGTCGGAACGCAGGCCCGAGACCTCCGCCCTGGTCGCCAGATGGTTGATTTCGGTGTCGATGCGCACGATCATGGGCTCCAGCCGGGTCAGCGTTGCCTTGATGTCGCGAACATCGCTTTTCGCTCCTGGGCTGCGCGTTCGATCCTCACTCACGCCTACCCCATCTTCCGCATGAAACCCCCGGTCGGGATCTCCTCGTTGAAGCAGCGCTGGTAGTATTCAGCCACCGTGGAGCGTTCCGCCTCGTCGCATTTGTTCAGGAACGTCATCCGGAACGCGAAGCCCACATCGCCGAAGATGCGGGCGTTCTCGGCCCAGGTGATGACGGTGCGCGGCGACATGACGGTGGAGATGTCGCCGTTGATGAAACCGGCGCGGGTCAGGTCGGCCAGCGCCACCATCGCCTCTACCTGCTTCTTCATCTTCGCGTCGCCGGGATCGATGCCCATCTTCGCCAGCACAATCCCGGTTTCCATCGCGTGCGGCAGGTAGTTCAAGGTGGCGACGATGTTCCAGCGATCCATCTGGCCCTGGTTGATCTGCTGCGTGCCGTGATAGAGGCCCGTGGTATCGCCGAGACCCACCGTGTTGGCGGTGGAGAACAGGCGGAAGCTCGGATGCGGACGGATCACCCGGTTCTGATCGAGCAGGGTCAGCTTGCCTTCCACCTCCAGCACCCGCTGGATCACGAACATCACGTCCGGGCGGCCGGCATCGTATTCATCGAACACCAGGGCGCAGGCGTGCTGCAAGGCCCAGGGCAGGATGCCCTCGCGGAACTCGGTGATCTGCTTGCCGTCGCGCAGGACGATCGCGTCCTTGCCGATCAGGTCGATACGGCTGATATGGCTGTCCAGGTTGACGCGGATGCAGGGCCAGTTCAGCCGCGCCGCCACCTGCTCGATATGCGTCGACTTGCCGGTGCCGTGGTAGCCCTGGATCATCACGCGGCGGTTGAACGCGAACCCGGCCAGGATCGCGAGCGTGGTCTCCTTGTCGAACTGATAGGCGGTGTCGATATCCGGCACGTGCTCGGTGCGGACGGAGAAGGCGGGCACCACCATATCGGTGTCGATGCCGAAGGCCTCGCGCGCGACCACCTTGGTATCCGGCAGGTCGATCGCGGAGGTGGGTCGGAGTTCGGCAAGCGTGGCGACGTTGCTCATCGGCGCGTGTATCCTGTTCGTTCGAAGCGAAAGTCTAAGCCCCGGGCGCGGCCTGTCAAACCGCCCGGCCCGGAGGGGGCGGGGTCAGCCGGCGGCGGCCGGCGCGGCGGTCAGGCGGGAGCGTAGGGTGGCGTAGGCCAGGTTGATGGATTTGATCCGCTCCTCCGCCGCCTTGTCCCCGCCATTGGCGTCCGGATGATGGCGCTTGGCCAGTTCCTTGTAGCGCGACTTCACCGCCGCGATCGTCACCGGCCAGTCGAGGCCGAGGGTGGCCAGCGGTTCGCGCAGCTCCGAGGGCGCCCCCTCCGGGGTCTCGGCCCCGCCGCGGCGCAGCCGACCGGCGCCCATCAGATCGAGCTTGTCGCGCGACAGCGCGTCTTCCCACGCCGTGGCGCCCAGGCTGCCCAGGGGCCAGGTCGGGCGCTGCCAGGCGGTGTCGCGGCGCAGCTCGACCTCGATCTCCCCCGGGGTCATGCCTTTGTAATAATCCCACCCGGCGTTGTAGGCGCGCACGTGGTCCAGGCAGAACCAGAAATACTCCTTCAGGTGGCGGCGGGATTTGGGAGCGCGGTATTCGCCGGGGGCGGTGCAGGAGGGCATGTCGCAGCACCGGCCCGGCGCCGCCGGGTCGGGTGCGTAGGCCCGGGGTCGCGCAGCGCGTCGGGACATGGTCCCCTTATGTGCGGTGCGCGGCGGGGAATGGCAATGGGTCGGCAACGCCGCGTTCGCCCCCCGCGCGCCCCATGGGCGCATCGACTCCCGCCTCGGGCTGCGCCATCTTGCCGCGCGGCCCGGGATGGCATCGGGCGCCCCTCGCACCAGCCCCCAGCCGGCAAGAAGGCCACCGATGCACGGAGGAGCGACGAACGATCCGGACGCGATCGATCCGGCTCGGGCCGTCCGCGACGCCCTGCTGGCCGACGCCCACGCCAGCGCCGCGCGGCTGCGCATCCTGTGCTGCATCCCGTTCAGCTATCGCCCGGCGCGGCTGCCGCAGTTGCTGGCGGCGTTGCGCGGGCTCGGCGGGCTCGCGGTGCGCGCGCTCGATATCCATCTGCTGACCGATACCGACGCGCCGGCGGCCCACGCCACCTTGCATCGGCTCGGCGCGGCGGTGCTGCCGGCGGCGCGGCTTACGGTGCACGCGCGCACCTTGCTTGCCGATCCCTGGCTGCTCACCTGGGCGCACAAGCCGTTCATCACCGAGCGCTTCCTCGCGCCGGGCAGCGGCTACGACCTGTTCCTCCATATCGAGGACGATATCCTGTTCGGGCCGCAGAACCTGGCCTACTGGCTGGCCGCGCGCCCGGCGCTGGAGGCGTTCGGGCTGATCCCCTCGTTCGTGCGTTACGAATACAACGATCGCGACCAGTCGCTCTATGCCACCGATCTCTGCTACCCGGCTGCATTCGAGGCCAAGGAGATTCTTCGGTTCGGGGATTGGCTGTTCGTGCGGCCGGATTTTCCGTTCGACGCGCTCTATCTGCTCGACCGGCCGCTGGCGGAGCGGCATGTCCGATCGCCGTCCTTCGATCCCGAACGGAGCCGCGCGGTGGTCGATTGGAGCGTGCCGGAACGGGCCGGCCTCGGGCCGCGCTACGACGGCCGGCCGCCGGGCACCGGCGCAAACTCGGCGATTGCGATCGACGCGCGCGGCCTGGTCCCGGTGCCGTCCTGCTGCGTGCACCATCTGACCAACACCTATGTCCACGCCCCCGGACCGCACGCCAAGCTACGCCTCGATCGGGTCTTCTACCGCGAGAGCGATCCGGCGGCGGAGCGGCCGGCGGCGGCGCTGCGGCGCGGGTCGCTGCGCGCCGCGATCGCCGCGGCCGAGCCGGTCCAACACGCCCAGGGCATCGTGGCCTCCGGCACGATCCGCCCGGCCGGGAGCTATCGGCGCGCGCCGCCCATGCTGATCGACACGACCGGCCTGGACGCCGCCGAACGGGCGGTGTGCACCCGCGATCTCGGCCGCGGCACCGAGCATCACGAAGCGATCTTCATGGCCGAGCTGAGCCATCCGTTCCTGGCCGGCGAGGGCAGCGTGGTGACCGCGGACGGGATGCTGGTGGAGGAAAGCTGCTGGGAGTTCTTCGCCCAGAAACGCCTGCCCCCGGGCCTGGTCGAGGCCGCCGACGGCGCGCTGCGCCTCGCCGATCGGCCGCGGCGCCACATCGCGCGGGCGGCGCTGCTGCTCAAGCGACCATTCCAGCGCAATTACGGGCACTGGCTGCTCGATGCCGCGATCCCGCTCGCCCTGGCGGCCGAGGCGCGGCTGCTGGACGATGTTGCCATCATCGTCGGCGCTGATGACGGGGCGGCGCCCGGCCTGACCGGGGTGATCGAGGACAGTCTGCGGCTGCTGGCCCCGCGTGTCCCGGTGCTGCGCCATCCGGACGGCGAGATTTGGCGGATCGACAAGCTGCGCTACCTCGCCCCGCTCGGTGTCACGCCGTTGTTCCGGCTGCCGGCGGGGATCGCGGCGCTGCGCGCGGCCTTCGCCGTCGATCGGCCGGCCGGGCCGCGCAGGCGGCTGTTTGTCGCGCGCGAGGATACGCCGCGCCGGCGGCTGGAGAACGAGGCCGAGCTGTTCGCCCTGCTCGCGGATTTCGGGTTCGAGCGCGTGGTGCCGGAGCGCCTGAAGCTGGCCGAACAAGTGGCGTTGTTCGCCTCGGCCGAGGCGGTGGTCGGGGTGAAGGGCGCCGCCCTGACGAATATCCTGTTCTGCCAGCCGGGGACGAAGGTGATCGTGCTGTCCCCGGCGGAATGGCGGGAGCCGTTGTTCTGGGACCTCGCCGCCCAGCTCGGCTGCCCGTATCTGGAGGTGTTCGGCCCGATGACGGCGCGGGACTTGCCGATCTCGCACAATCCGTTCCGGATCGCGCCGGACGGGCTGCGCCGCGCATTGCGGGCGGCGCTGCCGGAGCTGCGGGCGGGCGCCGCCGCGCCGCCGGCCGGGACGGCGCCTGGGCCCGCCGCACCGATGGCCCGGCCGGCGGCCCCG
>JAKAZN010000068.1 GCA_021815835.1 Pseudomonadota bacterium | reverse complement strand
AAGCCGCCGCGGAAATGGCCGCGCGATTTTACCACGACGACGCGGGAAGCGGCGATATCCAGGCCGAACGCCTCGAAGAAGGCCGGATCGGCACATTGCACGCGGTTGGAGACGACTACCACGGCGATCCCGCCGATCCGAAGCGAAGCGGCCGGACTGAGGTCGATGGTGTTGTTGGCGAAGATGCCGCGCCGACCGCGGATCGGCTCTCGCTTGACCGAAAGCACCGTGGCCGGCGCGGCGAAGGGATGGGAGAACGCATCGCCGCCATCGCGATTGAAGCGCGCGATGAAGGTCGCGCCCGCCCCAAGTGAAGCGGCCTCGGCGGCAAGCGGGGGATCGAAGATGATGCCGACCAGCGCATCCGTCACCCCCGCCTCCAGGAAGGCGGCCAGGATGTGCATCGTGTTGCCACGCCCGCCACCGCCCGGATTGTCGGCGACATCGGCGAAGATCAGCGCCTTGCGTGCGCGGTCCGTGGTCGCGTGGGCCAGCGCCACCGCGTCCGGCAGCGATGTCAGGCGCGGGCGGAAACGGTCCCGCCGCGCCCACCCGGCCACCGCAATCTCGTTGGCAAGCGCCCTCGCGGCCTCGGCATCGGTCGCGGTCACCACCACGCTCAGGCCGTTGAACGCCGTATCGGCGAACGCAAACCCGCCCATCACCGAGACGTTCACAATCCGGCCCGCGTACGGCACTTCCGTCATGCGCCTCTGGCCGAGATCGATCAGTTCCCCATAGGGCCGGTCAGGCACATCCGCGCCGGTCAGCATCGTGACGGTGGGCGGCACGATCGGCAGCCGCACCCGCGCCCGATAGGTCCGCAGGCCGCCGAGCAGGCGGCGCATCGTGACCGCCGCCTCCTGTCCCCGCGCGCGCATGTCCATGTGCGGATTGGTACGATAGCCGATATAGGCATCGACCAGATCGACATCCGCGACGCTGACATTGGCGTGCAGATCGTAGGTGGCGACCACGGGAATGTCTGGCCCGCATACGCGGCGGATCAGCGCGAGAAGCGTCCCCTCGGGGTCGTCATCCTCGGTGGTCAGCGCCGCGCCATGCAGCACGGCATAGACGCCGTCGAGCCGCCCGGCCGCGCGCAGCCCCGCCTCCCATTGCTTCATCATGCCGGCGAAGAACGCGTGTTCGATCGGCCCGTTCGGCTCGGCCATGGCGAGCAGGATCGGCACCGGCTCCCACGAGCCGGCCGCGTCCATCTCCGCCACGAAGCCCGGCAGTTCGGCCAGCATCCGCGGCGCCGGCGCACGGGCCTCGGCGAGCATGGCGGGACCGGCGATCAGGGTCCGAGAGGCAAAATCAGCCTCCGTCGCCATGGGGGCAAAGCGGTTGCACTCGATCGACACACCCAGCAGTGCGATGCGCGGGAGGCTCACAACGCGATCCCCAGCATCTCGGCGATGCGTGGGGTGGCCTTGAGGCCGCTGCCGGTCAGCACGAGCACGGTGGTTTCCTTGCGGTCGACCCGGCCCGCCGCCAACAGGCGGGTGAAAGCCGCGGCCGGCTGGGCCGCGGTCGGCTCTACATACACGCCCATCCGTGCCAGCGCGCGCGTGGCCGCCTCGATGTCCGCCTCCGACAGGGCGATCGCGCCGCCGCCGGTCACGCGCAGCGCGGCGAGCACCTCGGGCAGGCGGATCGGGGCGGCGATGGCGGTTCCCTCGGCAATCGTGGGCCGCGGCGCGGCCGGCGCAACCCCGTCGCAGGCCGCGACGATCGGCGCGCAGGCCTTGGGCTGAACGGCGAAGATGCGCGGCAGGCGGGCAATCTCGCCGGCGCGGCGCAATTCCTCGAAACCGATGGCGCATCCAAGCACATTCGATCCGGCTCCCGCCGGAACGATCACGTTGTCCGGCGCGCGAAACCCAAGATCCTCCCAGAGCTCATAGGCGAGCGTCTTGGTGCCATGCAGGAAGAACGGATGCCAGTTGTGGCTGGCGTAGAAGATCGTCTCCGCGCGGCGCAGCGCCGCGTCCGCGGTGTCCTGGCGAGAGCCGGGGATCAGTTCCACCGCCGCGCCCTGCGCGCGCATCTGCACCGTCTTGGCCGGGCTGGTGGACGCGGGCGTCAGGATTGTCGCTTCCATCCCGCCCGCGGCGGCATAGGCCGCAACCGACGCTCCGCCATTGCCGGAACTATCCTCCAGCACCGCGCGCACGCCTTGCGCGCGCAACAGCGAGAGCATCACCGCCGCGCCGCGATCCTTGAAGCTGCCGGTGGGCATGATCCATTCGGCCTTCAACAACGCCGGCGCGCCATCCAGCACGCGCGCCAGCAGCGGCGTGCCGCCCTCCCCCAACGTGATCGGATCGGGCGGCGCGAAGGGCAGCGCGGCGCGATACCGCCAGGGGCCGCGCGCGCCCGGATCGATATCCGCGCGGGTCAGTCCCGGCATGTCGGTCAGCAGCAGCGGCGCGCCGTCATCGCCGCGCCAGCGCGGCGGGTCGAGCGGATAGGTGCGGCCGGAACGGGGGTCGAGATAGAGCGGGGTCATCGCGCCGGGCAGTGTCGGGCTACGCCGGTCCGCTTTCAAGGCCGGGCGATCATGGCCGCGCCCTTCTCGCCGATCATGATCGCGGCGGCATTGGTATTGCCGGAAATCACCGTCGGCATCACCGAGGCATCGACCACCCGCAGCCCCTCCACGCCATGCACCCGCAGCGACGGATCGACCACCGAAGTCGGATGCGTGCCCATCGTGCAGGTGCTGGTCGGATGGTACGTCGTGCCGCCGGTCGCGCGCACATGCGCCAGGATCTGCTCGTCCGTTTCGGCGGCGAGGCCCGGCATGTATTCCTCGCCGACCAGGCGCTGCATGGCCGGGCTCTGGAACACGCGCCGCAGCACGCGCATCCCGGCCGCCATGGTGTCACGATCGCCCTGTGTGGCCAGGTAGTTGGGCTGGATCGCCGGATACACCGCCGGATCGGCGGAACGAATGCGCAGCCAGCCGCGGCTTTCCGGCCGGCACGGAATCGTCACCGCCGAACACCCCGGAAACCGGTGCATCGGCGCCCCGGCGCGATCCAGGCTACCGGCGAGAAACTGATATTGAACATCAGGCGAATCCAATTCCGGCCTGGTGCGCACGAACATCCCGATCGGCCCCGCGCCGGTCATCAGCGGCCCACCGGCGCCGAAGATATACTGCATCCCGGCGATCGCCTGGCGCACCAGGCTATGGGAAATCTCGTTATAGGTGTTGGCGTTCTTCGCGCGATAGGTGATGCGCCCGCCGATATGGTCCTGCAGGTTCTCGCCGACGCCCGGGAGCTCGTGCACCACGGGAATGCCATGCTCGGCCAGCAGCGCACCGGGACCGATTCCCGAAAGTTGCAGCAGCTGCGGGGAATTGATCGACCCGCCCGCCAGCAGAACCTCGGCCCGCGCCCGCACCTCGCGCACCGCGCCGCCTTGCGCGAAAGCTACGCCCACCGCGCGCTTGCCCTCGAACAACACGCGTCGCGCCAGCGCGCCGGTCTCCACCTTCAGATTGGGCCGCGCCATCGCCGGGCGCAGATAGGCCACGGCGGCGGAGGAACGCCGGCGCCCGCGCACCGTCACCTGCAACGGGCCGACGCCTTCCTGCTCCGCGCCGTTGAAGTCCGGGTTGAACGGAATGCCGCATTCCTGCGCGCCGGCGACGAAGGCGTCGTTCAGCTCGTGCTTCGAGCGCAGGTCGGAGACATAGAGCGGCCCGTCCCCGCCATGATGCGCGTCGGCGCCGCGTTCCTGGTGCTCGGCCTTGCGGAAATAGGGCAGCACGTCGTCATAGGACCATCCGGTGCAGCCCAACTGCCGCCAGAGGTCGAAATCCTGCTTCTGGCCGCGGATATAGATCAGGCCGTTGATCGAGCTCGACCCGCCCAGTACCCGCCCGCGCGGCCAGGGCATGCGGCGGTTATCCAGCGTCGGGATCGGTTCGGTCTCGAACACCCAGGTGAGGTCGGGGTGGAAGATGTTGCGGAAGAAGCCCGCCGGAATGTGGATCCACAGATTCCGGTCCTGCCCGCCGGCTTCCAGCAGCAGGACGCGGGTGGCCGGGTTCTCGGTCAGGCGGTTGGCCAGCACGCAGCCGGCCGATCCGGCGCCGACGATCACGTAGTCGAATTCTTCCGTGTCCGGCATCTTGTCGTTTCCCCTGGCGATCCGGCTAACGCAGCAGCGCCAGCGCGTCGGCGATAGTCAGGCCGGACCCATCGGCGTGCAAGATCACCGGGTTGAATTCCAGCTCCGCGATCCGCCCACGCTCCGCCACCGCGATGCGCGACACCAGGGATGCCAGTGCCGCGAGCTTCCCCACCGGAATCGGCGCCGCGCCGCGAAATCCTTGCAGCAACCGGGCGGATTTCAGGCCGAGCAGCATGGTCTCGGCTTCCGCCGGGCTGACCGGTGCCGGGCGATGCGCCACGTCGCCGAACAATTCGATCGCGGTGCCGCCGAAGCCCAGCATCAGCATCGGGCCGAAATCGCGATCATCGACGGTGCCGATCGCGATTTCCACGCCCTGGGGCGCCATGCGGCTCACCAGCACGCCCTCGATCGCAGCCTCCGGCGTGTGCGCGGCCACGGCGTCGCGGATGGCGCGATAGGCGCCCGCGACGGCGGCGGCATCGCGCAGACCCAGGCGCACGCCGCCAGCCTCGGTCTTGTGGGCAATGTCGGGGGACTGGATTTTCAGCACGACCGGATAGCCCAGAGCGTCGGCCGCGGCCACCGCCGCCGCCGCGCTGTCGGCCAGGCGGTCGGCGGATGCCGGCAGGCCGTACGGGGCCAGCAACGATTTCACGCGATGCTCGCTCAAGGCGCGCGGCAGCCCGGCCGGCCATGGATGCGTTTGCAGCGGCGGCGGTGCCGCTATCGCCGGCGCCGGCGGCCTGGCCCAGCGCCCGAGCGCCGCGCCCAGTGCGCGCAGATCGGTGTGCAGAAACAGCCCGCATTCCGCCATGCGTCGTCGGCCGAGCGCCGAGGGAATTGTGTAGCTCCAGATCGCGATCGGCTTGCGCCCGCGCGCCACGATCGGCGCCACCCGGGCCGGATCGAGGGCAACCCGGGTCTCGCTGGCCAACGAGCTCACCAGCACGATGCTGTCGATCTCCTCAGATTCTTCCAGCAATTCCAGGGTCCGCATCATCATCGGCCCGGTATTCGATCCTTGCGCAGTCGTATCCACCGGATTGGCCGGCGCGGCGTAGCTTGGGGTGTACTCACGGATCGCCGCTTGCAGCGGGGCCGATAGGGTGGGCAGGGCAAGCCCGTTCGCGGTGAGCGTATCGGCCATCCACGCCCCGCCCCCGCCGGAGACGGTGATGACGCCTACGCGATTCCCCGACGGGCGCGGCGTGGCGAGCGCCAGGCCCGCGAGCGCGATCGCTTCCTCCGGATCCTCCGCCTCCAGTATCCCGTGCGCGGCGAAGACCGCGCGATAGGCGGTATAGGCGCCGCTCAACGCGGCGGTGTGCGAAGCGGCGGCACGCTGCCCGGCCTCCGATCTTCCCACCTTGATCGCGATCACTGGTTTGCCCGCCGCGCGCGCCGCCCGGGCAGCGGCGATGAAGCCCGGCGCGTCGCGGATCGTTTCGCAGAACAGCAGCACCGCGTCGGTCCGAGGATCGCAAATCATGTAGTCCAGGAAATCCGTGGCGGTCAGATCGGCCTCGTTGCCGGTGGAGATCACGTAGCTGACGGGCAGGCCGGCGGCGCGGGCGCGATGGAACAGGGAAAACCCGATGCCGCCCGATTGCGCGATCACACCGAGCCGGCGCGGCGTGATGGCAAGCGGCGCCTCTGCCTCGGGCTTCACCTCGACAGTGGGGCTGAAGGTGACGGCGATCCGGCCGAGCGCGTTGAAATAACCCTCGCAATTCGGCCCGGCGAGACGGACGCCGCCTTCCCGGGCAAGCGCCGTCAGCTCGGCCTGGCGGGCCCCGGCGGCTTCGCCTTCCTCGGCGAAGCCCGAGGTGATGATGACGGCGTGCCCTATCCCGGCGGCGGCGCATTCGGCGATCGCGCCCGGCACCGCGGGCGCGGGGATGGCCAGCACCGCAAGATCAACCGCGCCAGCCGCGGCGAGGTTGGGCATGCAGGGAAGGCCGTCGATCTCGGCGTAGCTCGGGTTCACCGGAACGATGCGCCCGGGAAATCGGTTCGCCCGCAGATGCGCGAGCAGCAGCCCGCGGATGCGATGCGGATCGGGGGAGGCGCCGACGACCGCGATCCCGCGCGGCCAGAAGAATCGTTCCAGCTTGTGCGCGGTCATCCTTGCCCCTTCCCCCCTGGCCTCAACGCCGGTCGTTCAGGATCCGCCGCGCGATCACCATCCGGTGCACCTCGGACGGGCCTTCATAGACCCGCATCACACGGACCTGCTGGGCCAACAGTTGCAACGGCAACTCCTTCGTCATGCCCATCGCGCCAAAGGTCTGCATCGCGTGGTCCGTGACGCTGCCCGCCATTTCGGTGGCGAACACCTTGATCATGGACGCCTCGGTGCGCACGTCCTGACCGGCATCGTGCTTGGCGGCGGCATCCATCACCATCAGCCGGCAGGCGTGGATCTGCGTCGCGGCCTCGGCCACCCACCACTGGATCGCCTGCCGGTCGGACAGTTTCGCCCCGAACGTCACGCGGTTTTTCGCCTGTTCGCACATCATCTCCAGCGCGCGCCGCGCCATCCCCAGGCACCACGCGCCCATCTGCAACCGCCGCACGGTCAGGCGCAGCTGCATCGGCGCGAAGCCCTGGCCGAGCTGGCCCAGCAAGTGCGAGCCGGGGATGCGGCAATCCTCGAACACGAGTTCGTAGGTGCGTCGTCCGCCGATCATGGCGATCTCGCGCTCGATGATGAAGCCCTTGGTGCCGCGCTCGACGATGAAGGCGCTGATGCCGTCATGGCGCTTGCCGTCGCCGGTGCGCGCCATGACGATCAGGAAATCGGCCGAGGGCACGCGCGAGACCCAGATCTTGCGCCCGTTGATCACCCAGTCATCGCCGTCGCGCACCGCGCGCGTGGTCATGCCCGCCGGATCGCCGCCGGCGCCGGGCTCGGAAATCGCGATCGCCGAGACCGCGGTGCCTTCGGCATAGGGCTTGAGATATTTCTCCCGCTGCTCGGGGCTCGCGACGGCGAGCAGCATGTGCAGGTTCGGGCTGTCGGGTGGGAACGTGAAGGGCACAACGGTCCGGCCCAGTTCCTCGTTGATCGGCATCAGCGCCACGGTCGGCAGGTTGGCGCCCCCGAGTTCTTCGGGCACGTCCAGCGCCCAGAGGCCGAGCTCGCGGCATTTGGCGAGCAGCGGGGCTTCTTCCTCCGCGCTCAGCCCGTATTTCTGGCCGGCGGCTTCGCGCGCGAGGACGGATTTCTCCAGCGGCATCAATTCGCGATCGACGAATTTCGCCACCATCTCGGCGAGCATCCGGTGTTCTTCGGCGAGCTCCTGGGTCATTCCGGCCGTCTCCTCCCTTGCGCGGAGTCACGCTAGGGGAGGCGCGCCCGGCGGTCCATCGCGCCAGGCGAGGATCAGGGGTGCCCCAACCGGGACGCGCCGCCCTATTCCAGCGGGCGCGCGATGTGCGCGCGATAGGCCGGACGCTCCAGCAGCCGGTCGTACCAGGCGCGCAGCCCCGGCACCTCCGGCCGATCGAATTCCATCGTGAACCAGCGATGCACGTGCACGCCCCACGGAATATCGGCCAGGGTCAGGTGGTCCCCCGCAACGAAGTGATGCCGGGTGAGCTGCGCGCCGATCAGCCCGTACGCCTTCGCCGTATCGGCGATCCCCTGGGTGATCCCCTGGGCGACCAC
>JAKAZN010000067.1 GCA_021815835.1 Pseudomonadota bacterium | reverse complement strand
GCCGTCCGCGGCGGGAAGGCGTGGCGCCGCCAGCACGGGCGCGACGATGCGGCCGGGGGACCAGTCATCCTCGCGCGCGAAACCTTCGGAATCGATCCCCCGCCGGACGGCGGCGGCGATGGGCGGGGCGCACCAGCGATCCGCGGCGAAGGCGTATGCGGGATAGACCGGCAGGCGGGGGACCAGGATCTTGCCGGCCTCGGCGCTGCGGGCGGCGAGCGCCGCGATCGCGGGCCACGGGGCCTCGGGATTCACGTGGTCGGGCGTGACCGGCGAAACTCCGCCCCAATCATCGATCCCGGCCGCGATCAGGCGGGGATACGCGGTGGGCGAAAGATTGGGTGGCGCCTGCAGATGCACATCCGCGGGCAGGATCAGCCGCGCGGCGGCGAGACTCCACAGCAGATCGTCCAGATCCGGTTCCGCCGCGCCCGCCATCCGCGTGTCCGGCTTGGCGCGGAAATTCTGCACGATCACTTCCTGGATATGCCCGTGCGCCGCGTGCAGCGCGGCGATCGCGCGCAAGGCGTCCAGCCGTTCCGCCCTGGTCTCGCCGATGCCGATCAGGATGCCGGTGGTGAAGGGCACGCGCGCAACGCCTGCCAGGCGGATCGTCTCCAGCCGCCGTTCCGGGCGCTTGTCGGGGGAGCCATGATGCGGGCCGCCAGCCTCGCACAAACGATCGGCGGTCGATTCCAGCATCACGCCCTGGCTGGCGGAGACGGCGCGGAGCGCGGCGATATCCTCGGCGCCCATCACGCCGGGATTGACGTGCGCCAGCAGACCGGTGCGTTTGAACACCATCTCGCACATCGCAACGAGATAGGCGATCGTGCTGGGATGGCCCAGCGCCTCCAGTGCCTCCCGCGCCGCGCGGTAGCGGAGCTCGGGTTTGTCGCCGAGCGTGAACAGCGCCTCCGTGCAGCCGGCGGCGGCGCCGGCCTCCGCGATCGCCAGCACCTCCTCGGGGGCGAGGAACGCAGTGTGGCCGCGGCGCGGGGTCTTGGCGAAGGTGCAGTAGTGACAGACATCCCGGCATAATTGCGTGAGCGGGATGAACACCTTGCGCGAATAGGACACGGTGCGCCCGAACGCCGCGTCCCGCTTCGCGCCGGAAGCGGCGAGCAGGACGGGCAGGGGTGTCCGCAGAAGTTCGTCGTCGGTCATCGGTTCCACGTCAACGCGGTTGGGGCATGACATCGGCGGCGAAACGGGCCAGCCGGTCGCGGGTTTCCTCGATCGTCGGGGCTTGGAGCACCACCACGACCTGGCGCACGCCGACGGCGGCGAAGGCGTCGGCATCCGCGCGCAGATCGTCGGCGTTGCCGGTGAACATCTGCCGCGCGCCCTCGGCCGTGCGGCGCGCGGTCCATTCCACCGGCTTGAACCACAGAAGCACGGTCTCGATCGAGGCCGGATCGCGCCCGGCGGCCTCGGCCACGCGGGCGAGGCGCGCGATGCCTTCGCCCATGCGCGCCGGGGTGTCGAACGGGGATTCGTGATTATGCGATGCCGGATACCAGGCGGTGCCGAACCGCGCCGTGCGGCGCAGCGCTGCCTCGCTTTCCCCGCCGACCCAGATCGGCACGCGCGGCTGGACCGGTTTCGGGCGGAACAACAGCTCCTCGAACGCGACATGGGCGCCGGCGACGGTGGGCGCCTCCTCCTCCCACAAGGCGCGCATCGCGGCCAGATACGCATCCGTCACCGCGCCGCGCCGGTTGAACGGCGGGGCGCCGAGGGGGGCGTATTCCTCGGCCATCCAACCGACGCCGACGCCCGCGATCAGCCGCCCGCCCGAGAGCACATCGACGGTTGCGAGCATCTTCGCCGCCACCACGGCGGGGCGATACGGCACCACCAGCACGGATGGCAGCAGCTTCACCCTGGCCGTGATGCCGGCCAGGAAACACAGCGCGCCGATGACATCCAGGCATTCTCCGGTCTGCGTGCCGACCCAGATGCCGTCCTCGGTGTAGGGGTAGCGGGTGGCGACCGCGCGCGGCAGGACCAGCCGATCGGGGATGCCGATCGTCGCATAGCCCAGCGCGTCGGCGTCGCGGGCCGCCGCGGCCAGGTTCGCGGGACCCGCCAACGCGCCGCGTGCGCCGATATGGATGCCGAACTCCACCTGAGGCTCCTCCCCCCGTCATGGTGCGGCGGCCATCCTGTGGTAACGTCGCCCCCGACGCAAATCCCCGACGCTTATCCCTTTGGGAGGAACACAAATGCAGATCGGTTGCAGCGCGCCCACCAGCGGGGCGCTCACGGATCCCGACACCATCGCCCGCATCGCGACCGAGGCCGAGATGCTGGGTTTCTCCTATGTCACGGTGAGCGATCATCTCATCATCCCGACCGATATCGGCTCGCGCTATCCCTATACCGACAGCGGCGAATTTCCGTCCGGCGCGCGCGTCGACCGGCACGAACAGCTGATGACGGCGATGTTCATCGCGGCGAAGACCTCGAAATTGCGGATCGTCACCTCGGTGATGGTGGTGCCGCATCGCCCGCCGGTGCTGACCGCGAAGCTGCTTGCCACGCTCGATGTGCTGTCGAAGGGCCGTCTCACGCTGGGCATCGGCGCCGGCTGGATGGCGGAGGAATTCGCCGCCGTCGGCACGCCGCCCTTCGCTGAGCGCGGCGCGGTGACCGACGAGACGATGATGGCCTGCCGCGAGTTGTGGACCAATCCGGACCCCGAGTTCCACGGCAAATACGTAAGCTTCTCAAACGTGGTGTTCCAGCCGAGGCCGGTGCAGCAGCCGATCCCCATCTGGGTCGGCGGCGAAAGCGGCCCGGCGCTGCGACGCACCGCCGCCTATGCCGATGCGTGGTATCCGATCGGCACCAATCCGGCGCATCCGATGGACACGCTCACCCGCTACAAGGCCGGGATCGCCCGGCTGCGTGCGCTGACCGAGAAGGCGGGACGGAATCCCGCCGCCGTCGGTCTGGCCTATCGCGTGTCGTCCAATCCGGAAGCGCAACCGAAAGGAATGGTCGACGGCGAACGCAAGCTGTTCACCGGCGGGGCGACGGATTTCGCGGGCGACATCAAGGCGCTGGGCGATGTCGGCGTGACCTCGGTCGATTTCGGCCTGTTCGGCCCGACCTTGGCCGCCACCCTCGATAACATGCGTCGCTTCCGCGACGAGGTCATGGCGCGGGTCTGAGGGGAAACAGGACATGCAACTCGGGATCACGTTGAAGATGGCCGGCCCCGCGCCGCGCCCGGACATGGAGACGGTGCTGGAGGCGGAGCGGCTAGGGTTTTCCCAGGTCTGGGCAGGGGAATCCTATTCCACCGATGCCATTTCTCCGATCGCCTGGGTGCTGGCGCAAACCACCCGGATCAAGGCGGGCACCGGGATCATGCAGATCCCCGCGCGCACGCCGGCCTGCGCGGCAATGACGGCGATGACCTTGCAGGCGCTGTCCGGCAACCGCTTCCTGTTCGGAATCGGCATGTCCGGCCCGCAGGTGGTGGAGGGCTGGCACGGCGTGCGATTCGGCAAGCCGATGACGCGCACGCGCGAATATATCGCCGTCGTGCGCCAGATCCTGGCGCGCGAACGGCCGTTGGCGTTCTCCGGCGAGGAATACGTCATTCCGTACGCCGGCGCGGACGCGACGGGCCTGGGCAAGCCGTTGCGCTCCATCATCCATGGCGATCCCTCGTTGCCGGTCTATACCGCCTCCATCACGCCGGCGGGCCTGCGCACGGCCGGCGAAGTGGCGGACGGCACCCTGCCGATCTTCTATTCGCCGGAGCGGCCCGGGATCGTTTCCGACCCGCTGATCGAGGGGCGGCGCAAGGCGGGACGGCCGGCCGATCTCTCGGGTTTCGACGTGGCGCCCTATGTGCGCACGCGCATGGGACCGGACGTGGCGGCCTGTCGGGACGCGGTGCGGGGGGAGCTTGCGCTCTATATCGGCGGCATGGGCGCGCGGACGAAGAATTTCTACAACGACGTGGCGATCAAGCTCGGCTATCCGGACGCGGCGCGGAAAATCCAGGACCTGTATCTGGACGGGAAGAAAGACGAAGCCGCCGCCGCGGTGCCGGACGCGCTGATCGACGAGATTTCCCTGGTGGGTCCCGCCGAACGCATCCGCGACCGGCTTGCGGCATGGCGGGACGCGGCCAAGTCCGGCCATGTCGGCACCATGGTGCTGGCCGGCGCATCGCGGGAGGCGATGCGCGTGGTGGCCGAAGCGGTGCTGTAGCGCACTCTGCTACGCGGCGGGGACGGAGAACAACGCGATCGCCTCGTCCTCCAGCACCGCGCAGCTCAACGCGCCGCCCAGCCCCGCGCCGGTATCGAGGCCGATCCGCCCGGCCTCGATCGCCGGTGCCGGGGCGACGCTGTGGCCATGCACCACCACCGCGCCGAACGATGCCGGTTCGGACAGAAATGGCTGACGGATCGTCAGCACGTCGGCGCGAAGCTGCCGCGTCAGCGCCACGCCAGGGCGCAGCCCGGCATGGACGAACACGTACCCGCCGACCCGATGCGACAGGCGCAGCCCGCGCAGGAACGCGAGATGTGCCGGCGGCAGGCGCGCGGCCCAGGCGCCGGGTGGCGTTGCCGGCGGAATGCCCCAGCTCGCCAGGCTCGCCGCCCCGCCCTCGGCCAGGAAATCGGTGGCTTCCGGCGCGTCCCCGGCCAGCGCATGCAGCAGCCGGTGTTCGTGATCGCCGCGCAGCGCGATCAGCCGTGTGCCGGAAACCGGCGGCGGTCCGGCCAGCAGGTCCAGCACGGCGGAAGTATCCGGACCATGATCGATATAATCGCCGAGCAGCACCAATTCCGCCGCCGCCGGCCGCGCCGCCAGATCCGCGCGGATGCGCGCGAGCACCGCCGCCAGCGCCGCGGCGCAGCCGTGGATGTCCCCGATTGCGTACACCCGCCGTCCCGGCGGCAACCACCCCGGCGCGGGTCGAAACGCAAGCGGCGCGTCGGCCCCGGCGGTCACCGGCGGCGCCCACTCCGCCACCTCCGCGTGCCCCCGCGACGCCGGCCGCCTCAGCCGCATCGGTGCCGCCCGCCCTGGCCGCGTCCCGGGCTTGCTGTTAGGCTTTCCCGCGTCACGACCCATAAGCGGAGGAACATCTTGGGCACCATCACCTTCCCCGTCGAGGCCTCGCACATCATGATGTTCGCGCGCGCCGTCGGCGATACCAACCCGGTCTATCACGACGCGCAAGTAGCCGCGCGCGGCGAGGCCGGCGGGATCATCGCGCCCCCGACCTTCGGCCAGGCCGTGGCGCAGTTCGACCCTGACTATCATCTGCGTCCCAAGTCCGGCCAGGCCTGGTTCGGCTCCGGCAAGACGCCGTCGGGGGTGGAGCAGGCGCCGTCCGCCGGCGGGCTGCACGCCGAGCAGCATTTCGAATATCTCCGCCCGTTGCGCCCGGGCGATGTGCTGACGGTCGAAATCAAGCCCGGCAAGACCTGGGAGAAGGAAAGCAAACGCGCCGGCAAGCTGACCTTCCGCGAGCGCATCGCCGAATACCGCGACCAGACCGGCGCGCTGGTGCTGATCGCGCGCGGCGTCGGCGTGACCACCGAACGTCCCGTCGATCAGGGCTGAAAGGAAACTCCCATGGCGCTTCATGCCAGCCGGTTGAAGATCGGCGATACCCACAGCGAGACGGTGGTGGATAACCTTCCGCGCACGCAGATCGTGCAATATGCGGGCGCGTCGGGCGATTACAACCCGATCCACACCGACGAAATCTACACCACCAAATCCGCCGGCTACCCCAGCGTGTTCGCGCACGGGATGCTGACGATGGGGCTGACCGGCAAGATGCTCACGAACTATGTGGGCGACGGCAGGCTCACGAAATTCGGCGTGCGCTTCACCAACCAGGTCTGGCCGGGCGACACCCTGACCTCCACCGCGACCGTCACCGCGATCGGCGACGGGATCGTGTCGCTCGATGTGGTGACCACGAACCAGGACGGGAAGGAAGTGGTGCGCGGCAGCGCCGAGGCCCGAATCGATCCGTAACGGCAACAGGCGGAGCCGGGCCGGTTCCGCCTTTTTCCCCTGGCTATTCCCCGATTCCCAGCAGCGCGCCGCGCCGGCGCGCCTCGCGGAACTGGTACGCGAACAGCGCCGTGGCGGCCGCGATCCAGACCAGGTTCAGCCCGAACGCCAGGCCCAGCTGGTCCCAGCGCGTCACGCCCGAGATCAGCGCGGCGCGCATCCCCTCGAAGACATGCGAGGCCGGCACCATGAAGGCCAGCGCCCGCATCGGCGCCGGCAGCACCGCGACCGGATAGAACACGGCGGCGAACGGGGTCAGGCCGAACAGCACCGACCAGGCCAGCGCCTCTGCCCCCGCGCCATGGCGCAGGATCAGCGAGATCACGCCGAGCGCCACCGCCCAGCCCATCATCATCAGATTGGCGAAGAACAGCACCACCACCGGCCCCAGCGCGAACAGGTTGAAGGCGTACAGCAGATACGCCACCCCGATCGCCGGCAGCACGCCCGCCAGCATCCGCGCGAGCGAGACGCCGAGCAGCGCGCCCACCAGCTCCCACGGGCGCAGCGGCGAGACGAAGACATGGCCGAGATTGCGCGACCAGATTTCCTCCATGAAGGCGATCGCCACGCCCATCTGGCTGCGCAACGCCACCTCCCACAGCAGCACGCCGCCGAGCAGCGCCGCCCCGGCCAGGGCGGCGGCGTGGATGCTGCCGCCCGGCGCCGCGGCGATGCGCTGGGCCAGGAAGCGCGCGGTGAAGCCCCAGATGCACATCTGCAGCACCGGCCAGTAGGCGAGCTCCAGCAGCCGCGGCCAGGAGCGGCGATACAGCGCGAGATGGCGATAGAGCAGCCCCCAGACGCGGCGGAACGCGGGCTTCATGTGGCCGCCTCCGCCCGCGCGGCGCGCCGGTCGCGCGCGATATCCAGGAACACCTCCTCCAGATCATCGCGCCCGTAACGACCAAGCAGCGCCGTGGGGCTGCCGCGATCGACGATCCGTCCCTGCTTCAGCATCAGCACGTCGTCGCAGAGCCGTTCCACCTCGGCCATGTTGTGCGAGGCCAGAAGGATGGTACAGCCGCTCTCGGCCCGGTAGCGCTCGAGCCAGGTGCGGACCCAGTCCCCGGTATCGGGATCGAGGCTGGCGGTGGGCTCGTCGAGCAGCAGCACCTCCGGACGGTTGATGAGCGCCTTGGCGAGCGCGACGCGGGTCTTCTGCCCGGCCGAGAGCTGGCCGGCCGGGCGGCCCAGCAGCTCGGTCAGGTCGAGCTCGGCGGCGAGCGCGCCGATCCGGTGTTCCAGCCGCGGCACGTCGTAGAGATGGCCGTAGATGCGGAGATTCTCGGCGACCGTGAGGCGCGCCGGCAGCGAGACATAGGGGGAGGAGAAATTCATCCGTTGCAGCGCGGCGAAGCGGTCGCTGGCCATGTCGTGGCCGAGCACCTGAATGCTCCCCGCGGTCGGGATCAGCAGGCCGAGCAGCATGGCGATGGTGGTGGTCTTCCCGGCGCCGTTGCCGCCCAGCAGGCCAAGCGTGGCGCCCATGGGGACCGAGAACGCAAGCCCGTCCACCGCCAGGATGGAGCCATAGCGCTTGGTCAGGCCGGCGACGTCGATGGCGTTCATGCCCCGGATATGCAGCCGGCCGGGGGTTCGGCCAAGGGGGGGGCCCAGGGGGGGGCCCAGGGGGGGGCCCAGGGGGGGCAGGATTGCATCCCTCCTCCCCGATGCCGGGGAGGAGGGATGACGAAGGTCAATCCGCGGCTTCGGCCGCGTCCGGGTCCTCGATGCCGATCACGTGCTGGTCGAGGCGGACCAGCG
>JAKAZN010000066.1 GCA_021815835.1 Pseudomonadota bacterium | reverse complement strand
TCGGTTACCGCCCCTATCAATTGGCGTCGAACTGACGACCGCTGGACGATCGCCGAACCTCCGCGTCCGCCGTCACGCCGGAAGCTGAAGGGGGCGCCGCGGTGGCAGCGGCGAGTACCCGAGGGTACCACGACCAGGCCGGTCACACCGATCGGGGAGCGTTCGACGCCGGGCTCATTCGCGCTGCCCCGTGCCAAGACACGACCAGGCTCAGGGTGGCCATGGCGGCGGCGTTCGACACGAGCACCGGGTCGCTCGCACCGCCGGCAGGCATCATTCTCGATCTCCCCCACCGTTCCACCGGCGTGCGAACGACCGTCCAGCCTCTACTCCCCCACCCAATCCGGCACATTCCGCCGGAATCGCGGCGCGCCATGCCGGGCCGGGGACCCGGCCGGTTCAGCCCCCGCCGGCACCCCTCCGCTTCCCACCGGGCGGTCCGCGAAGCGCCCGTGCTGCAACATCCGATCGTACAGCACCAACGCCCCCGCCACCGCCAGGTTCAGGGCAAACCGCGAGGGAATCCGCACCACATGCCGGCACCGCGCCAGCAGCGGCGCCGACAGGCCCGCCCGCTCCGGCCCCAGCACATAGGCCGCCGCCGAGGGATGGCGGAACGAGGGCAGCGGCACCGCATCCTCCAGCAGCTCCACCCCCACCAGCGCGCAGCCGGCGGGCAGGGACAAATCCTCCACCGAGGCAAACCGCCACAGCGGCACATGCGCCGGCGTATCGGCGGTGTCCGCCAGCCGCGCCGCCCGGGAATCCCATCCCGCCCCGATGGTAAAGCAGAACGACGCGCCAAAAGCGTGGGCCGTGCGCAGCAACGCGCCCACATTGGCGGATTTGGAGACCCCCTCCACCCCGATCCCGAAATACCCGCGTGAACTGGCGCCCTGCATCCCACAAGGTCTATGCCCGCATCCATGACCGACGCAACCGACACGCTCCTCGCCGCCCAGTACGAGGCCTACCCGTACCCCAAACGCGACCCGCGGGAGGAATCCAAGCGCCTCATCATCGGCAGCCCCGGCCATCTGCGCGAGATCGACCACTGGGTGTTCGGCGCCACCCGTCCCGCCTCCCGCCCGCTCAACGCCCTGATCGCCGGCGGCGGCACCGGGGACTGCACGATCATGCTCGCCCAGCAGATGGCGCGCGCGCGACGGCCGGGCCAGGTCACCTGGCTCGACCGCTCCGCCGCCGCGTTGCGCATCGCCCGCGAGCGTGCCGCGATCCGCGGCCTGACCAATATCACCTGGGAACAACGCTCCCTGCTCGAGCTCGCCGGTTCCGGCCTCGGCCCGTATGACTACATCGATTGCTGCGGCGTGCTGCACCATCTACCGGATCCGATCGAGGGCCTGCGCGCGCTGACCTCGGTGCTCGCCCCCGGCGGCGGCATCGGGCTGATGGTCTATGCGCCGCATGGCCGCACGGGCGTCTATATGGTCCAGGACGCGCTGCGCCTGCTCGCCCCGCCCGACGAGGCCCCCCCGGCCCGCATCGAGACCGCCCGCCGCGCGCTCCGCCACCTGCCGGAGACGAACTGGTTCCGCCTCAACCGCAATTTCCAGGACCACGTGTCCGGCGGCGATGCCGGCCTGTATGACCTGCTGCTCAACCCGCGCGATCGCGCCTACACCGTCCCCGCGCTCGCCGCCCTGCTCGCCCAGGCCGGCCTGGAGCCCACCGCCTGGATGGAGCCGCTCCGCTACGACCCGCGCCCGATGCTGCCCGATCCGCGGCTGCGCGGGCGGATCGACACGCTCGCCCCGGTCGATCGCGCCGCCCTGGCCGAGGCCCTGGCCGGCAATATGTCCATGCACGTCCTCTATTGCCGCCGCGCCGGCGACCCGCCCGGCCGCGCCGATCCCCTGAACCCGGCCGCGATCCCGGTCGGCCGCGAAATTCCCGCCCCGGAGATCCCGAAGATGCTGCAACCCGATGGCAGCCTGGTCCTGGTGATGGACGGTCTCCGGATGCCCATCCGCCTGTCGGCGCTGGCCCAGGCGATCCTGGGCCTGGCCGACGGACGCCGATCGGTGGGCGAGATCGCCGCCACCCTCGCCGCGCGCGGCACCCCGGACGCGGCCTTCACCCGCGCCTGGGCGGAGACCTACGCCGCGCTGGAGGCCGCGAACCGCCTGCTGCTCGCCCCGCCCGCCTAGGCAAGTTGTGTTTCCCGGCGCGCCGGCGGATCATCGTCTCCGGCGTGACCATGCCGGTCGTCCGGCGCCCGGACGAACCGAAAACGAGGACAACCCGCGATGCCCGAAACCAAGCTCGCCCCCAAGCTTCCGCAATGGATGAAGGATCATACCGACCGCTACCTGGCGAGCGGCGGCACCGACGGGCACATGTACACCATCTCCCGCCCCGGATCGCCCGACCTGACGGTGCCATCGCTCCTGCTCTCCACCACGGGGCGCAAATCGGGGCAGAGCTTTCTGTTCCCGCTGTTCTACGGCCGCGCCGGCACCAGCTATTTCGTCATCGCCTCCAAGGGCGGCGCGCCGGAGCATCCGGGCTGGTATCGCAATATCCTCGCCGACCCGAAGGTCGGGATCCAGGTCGGCACCGAGAAGATGCAGGCGGTCGCACGCACCGCCACGGGAGCGGAACGCGCGCGGCTGTGGCAGCAGGCGGTTGGGTTCTTCCCGCCTTACGCCGACTACCAGGTCAAGTCCGCCGGCCGGGAAATCCCCGTGGTGGTGCTGGACCCCGTGGGTTAAGGCCAATCGCGCCATCCGGGAGCTCCTCTGCTTCCCCGCCACCGGCGCAAGCTGGCCTGCCGGGGCCGGACCCGCTAGCTTTCCCGCACCAAGCAAGCGGGAGGAAACGATGCCGCTACCGGCCGACACCGACGCCACCACGCCGCGCTACCTGCGCGACAAATACGCGATCGTGGGGGTGGGCGAGACGCCCTACACGCGCGGCTCCGGCCTCACCACCCGCGCCATGGGCACCAACGCCGTACGCAGCGCGATCCTCGATGCCGGGTTGAAGCCCTCCGACATCGACGGGATGTTGTCGTACCAGAGCGGCGATTCCACCTTCGCCCCGTTCATCGCCGGGGACCTGGGGATCCGGCTGAATTTCTACATGGACGTGTTCGGCGGCGGATCGTCCACCGAGGCGCTGATCGGCATCGCCATCGGCGTCATCGCGGCGGGCATGTGTAAGACGGTGGCGATCTTCCGCTCCATGAACGGATTTTCGCAGGTGCGCATCGGCGGCACCGGCGCCCGCTCCGCGCCCCCCGTGAACGGCGACATGCTGCATTCCCGTGCCTATGGCTGGCAGAGCGCCGGCCAGATGTTCGCCCCCACCTTCCTGCGCCACATGCACGATTACGGCACCACGCCGGAGCAGGTGGCGATGGTGAAGGTCGTGCATTCGGAACATGCCTCCAACAACCCCAAGGCGCTCTACAAGAAGCGCAACACGGTCGCCGACGTGCTGGGCAGCCGCTTCATCTGCAAGCCGCTGCATCTGCTGGATTGCTGCGTGGAGACGGACAACGCCACCGCGATCATCGTCACCGGCGCCGACCGCGCGCGCGATCTGCGCCACACGCCGGCGCTGATCCGCGGCGTCGCGGGGCGGGTGAACAAGCCGCGGCTCGACATGCACTACCAGCACGGCCCCATCTCCACCGTCGCCGGACACTACGCGAAGGATATCCTGTGGCCGAACGCGGGCGTGGGGCCGGAGGATATCGATGTCACCGGCGCCTACGACGCCTTCACCTTCACCACCATGCTGCAACTGGAGGATTACGGCTTCTGCAAGAAGGGCGAGGGCGGCGACTACGTTTCCTCCGGCATCACCCGTCTTGGCGGCAAGCGCCCGAACAACACCTCGGGCGGGCATCTGTGCGAGGGCTACACGCACGGCATGAACATGGTGATCGAGAATGTGCGCCAGCTACGCCACGACATCGACGATTCCTGCCCCATGGGGCCGGACGGCAAGCGGATGCACACCTACGATTACCGCGAGGGCGGCTGTCGGCAGGTGAAGGGCGCGGAGGTCAGCGCCAATCTGGGTTGGGCGATGCCGGGCACCGGCTCGGCCATGGTCATGCGGCGCGGTTAGGGGGAACGGGGATCATGGCGATCAGGGCCGAATATCTCGGGATGTCGTTGCAGATCGACGATCTCGATCACGAGAATCTGGAATATTTCCGCCATTGCGCGGCGCACGACTTCCATTTGCAACGCTGCGAGGAATGTTCGCTGCTGCGCTATCCGCCCACCACCGCCTGCCCGTGGTGCGCCTCGCCCCGCGCGCGGTGGGTGGCGGTGGAGGGCAAGGGCGCGGTGCACTCCTATACCGAGGTGCATCACGCGATCCAGCCGCAGTTCAAGCCGTTCACGCCCTATATGGTGCTGCTGGTCGATCTGGACACGCAGAAGGGCGCGCCGACCGCGCACGAGGCGCTGCGCGTGGTGGGCAACCTGGCAACGCCGGAGGGAACCCTGGCGGGACCGGAGACGGTCGCGAAGATCGGCATCGGCACGCGGGTACGGATGGTCTTCTCGGACGTGACGGAGGGGCTGTCATTGCCGCAATGGACCATCGACGAGAGCGCCGCCCAACCGGCAAAGCCATGGCGCTACCGCGATTAGCCCGCCAGGAACGCCCGCACCTCCGCAATGAAAAGATCGCGCCGGTCATGGTGGACCCAATGGCCGGCGCCCTCCACTTCCAGCACCCGCGCGTGACCGAAATACGCCAGCCGTCCGTCGGTCGCCGGACTGGTCGCCCAGCTCTCCCGCCCATAGACCAGCAAGGTCGGGCAAGCGATCCGAGCCCACAAGGCGGCGATCTCGTCCCGCGTCATGTCGTTCGGGGTCCAGACGCGGACATAGGGATCGAATTTCCAGCAATACGTCCCGTCCTCGTTCTGGTTCACGGCGTGTTCGGTCAGGTGCCGCGCCATCTCGTCCGACAGATGCCGGTTCGCCTCCTGCATCCGTTTCAGCGCGTCCGCGAGAGCAGGGTAACGCCACGGCACCTCCGCCGATTGCGCGCGCTGCTGGGCGATCCATTCCGCCATCCGCTCATGGATCGGCTTTGCGTCCCGTTCGGCCGCGCCGCGCGGACCTGGGCCCATGCCCTCGATCGCCACCAGCCGGTGGATCGCGTCCGGATAAATCCCCGCGTAGCGCAGCGCGATGTTGCCGCCCAACGAATGCGCCACCACCGACACCGGCGCCAGCCGCTGCGAGTGGATGAGCTGCGCGAAATCGTAGATGTAGCTCGCCATCGGGTAATGCCCGGACGCCGACCACGCGGAGTCCCCGTGCCCGCGCAGATCCGGCACGATCACGTGATAATCGTCGCGCAACGCCTGGGCCACGAAATCCCAGCTCCGCGCATGATCGCGCCCGCCATGCAGCAGGATCAGCGGCGGCGCCGCCTCGTTGCCCCAGTCCAGATAATGCAGCCGCAGCCGCTGCGAGAAGAACACGCGGGACACAGGACCCGGAGCGACAAGGCCGGACATGGCGTTTCTCCCGTTCCTAGCCGATCGGCGGGCGGCGTTCGTGCCAGCCCGTGGCGCGCTCGTACGCCGCCGCCACGCGCAGCACCGTGGCGTCCGCGAAATATCGCCCGACGAACTGCACCGACAGCGGCAGCCCGCCCGACGACAGCCCCGCCATCATCGCCAGCGCCGGATGCCCGGTCACGTTGAACGGCGTGCGCGCCTGGCGCGGATAGGTGCGCGCGGTTTCCTCGGCGTCGTCGATGCGGCTCGCCGGGTCCATCGAACTGGCGCAGAGCAGCACGTCCACGTCGCGGAACGTCTCCTCCACCGCGGCGATCATCTGCGCGCGGCGGCGTTGCGCGCCGACATATTCGCCGGCGCCGATGAACGCGCCGGGCAACAGCCGGCGGCGGGCGAGCTGGCCGTACTCCTCCGGCCGCTCGCGGAGCCAGGGCGCATGGATCGACCACGCCTCCGAGGTCAGGATCACCCGGTTGACCCCGGCGAACTCATTCAGGCTGGGCAAGGTCACGTCGCGCAATTCCGCGCCCGCTGCTTGCAGCACCCGCGCGGCCTCCGCCAGCGCGGCGGTGGTTTCGGGATGCGCGGGCAGGTCCGTCTCGTGGAAATGGCGCACGAATCCGATCCGCAGATCGCGTACCCCGCGATCCAGATCGCGCCCGAACAGCCGCGCGTTGCTGGGACTGCTGCCGGGATCGGCCGGGTCGTGACCCGCGATCGCATCCAGCATCAGCGCGGCATCGGCCACGCTTCGCGTCAGCGGACCGACGTGATCGAGCGTATAGGACAGCGGAAACACCCCGCGACGCGACACCAGCCCGTAGGTCGGTTTCAACCCGACAATGCCGCAACAACTCGCCGGATTGCGCACCGAGCCCCCGGTATCGGACCCCAGCGCTACCGGAAACAGCCCCGCGGCCACCCCGGCGCCGGAGCCGGACGACGATCCCCCCGGATGATGCGCCGGGTTCCACGGATTGCGCGCGGGCGGGAACGGCAGATCGAAGCTCGGTCCGCCGATCGCGAATTCATGCGTCGCGAGCTTGCCCAGCACGATCGCGCCGGCCTGGCGCAGCCGCGCGATCACCGCCGCGTCCGCGCTCGCCACGTTGTCGAGCAGGATCCGCGAATGGCAGGTGGTCGGCAGGCCCGCCACGTCGATGATGTCCTTCACGCCGACCGGCACGCCGTGCAGCGGGCCGCGGACGCGCCCGGACATGATCTCGCGCTCCGCCGCGCGCGCCGCCTCCCGCGCGGCCTCCGCGTCCAGTCGGATGAAGGCGTGCAGTTTCGGCTGCAACAGGGCGATCCGGTCCAGCAGCGCGTCCAGCAATTCGACCGGCGACAGGGTGCGGGCGGCGAAGGCGCGGGTGGCCTCGGCGGCGGTCAGCCAATGCGCCGCGGTGCTCACAGCCCGACCCCAGGGCATCCCGGGGGGCGCATCGGCGGCCAGGGTTCGGCGGCCGGGTCCCGCGGCACTGCGATCGCGCCGGCGGTCGCCAGCGCCTGCGCGGCGGCGGCGGCCACGTCCTCGGGGAACGCGGCCAACGCCTTGTCGAGGCCGGCAGCTTTCGCCAGCGCGGTAAGCAGGTCTGGGGTCATCGTGTCGCCCTCCCGATGCGGGACCGCGATCATGCGTCGCGGGCCGGGCGGAGGGAAGCCGCGGGGTTGAGTGGCAGGGGGGCGGAGCGGTATGGGCAGGGGCAACCCTGTCAGGCGCATGCCGTGTCCCAGCTTCCCCCCCATGTCGTGACCGTCGGTTCGATCACGATCGGCAACCATCTGCCCTTCGTGCTGATCGCCGGTCCGTGCCAGATCGAATCCCGCGCCCACGCGCTGGAGGTCGCTGCCGCCCTGGCGGAGATGTCGGCCGCGACCGGCGTGCGGGTGATCTACAAATCGAGCTTCGACAAGGCCAACCGCACCTCCGCCTCCGCCGCGCGCGGCGTGGGAATGGCGGCGGGGCTGGCGATCCTGGCCGACGTGCGCGCAGCGACCGGGCTGCCGGTGCTGACGGATGTGCATGCCGCGGACCATTGCGCCCCGGCCGCCGAGGCGGTGGACGTGCTGCAGATCCCCGCCTTCCTGTGCCGCCAGACCGATCTGCTGCTGGCGGCGGGGGAGACCGGGCGGGCGGTGAACGTGAAGAAGGGCCAGTTCCTCGCGCCCTGGGACATGGCGCATGTGGCGGCGAAGATCGCTTCCACCGGAAACCGAAATATTCTGCTGTGCGAACGGGGCGCGAGCTTCGGCTACAACATGCTGGTGAGCGATTTCCGCGCGCTGCCGATCATGGCGCGGACGGGGTATCCGGTGGTGTTCGACGCGACACACTCG